>JANNKN010000168.1:0-2671 GCA_031396315.1 Deltaproteobacteria bacterium | reverse complement strand
CTCCAAGCGATGACGCCGTTCCTGTACGGCATCGAAGCGCGCGAGCTCAACTGGGATTTGCAGGAGATGCTGTGCGGCGCGCGCGTCACCTCGAACTACATCCGCATCGGCGGCGTGAAGCACGACATCGCGCCCAGCTATCCGGGCGCGGCGCGCGAGAAGATCGCGAAGATCCGCGAGTTGCTCGTCGATTTCGACGACGTCGTCACCCAGAACCGCATCTTCGTCGACCGCATGAAGGGCACCGGCGTCATCTCGAAAGAGGACTGCATCAAGTACGCCGTAACAGGTCCGATTCTGAGATCCGTCGGCGTGCCGCTCGACATCCGCAAGGACGAGCCGTACCTCGTGTACGACCAGATCGACTTCGACGTTCCGGTCGGCGAGGTGGGCGACAACTACGACCGCTACCTGGTGTGCGTCGAGGAGATGCACCAGAGCCTGCGCATCATCGACCAGTGCCTCGTGAAGCTCGAGCAGCTCGGACCGGGGCCCGTGAACGTGGACGATCCGCGCGTGCGCTGGCCGGCGAAGGGCCGCGTGTTCAACGCGATGGAAGAGCTGATCCAGCAGTTCAAATCGGTCACCGAAGGCCCGCGCGTTCCGAAAGGCGAGGCCTACTTCGCGATCGAGAGCGCGAACGGCGAGCTCGGCTTCTACCTGGTGAGCGACGGCAGTGCGCAGCCCGTGAAAGTGCGCTGCCGCCCGCCGAGCTTCATCAACCTCGCGCCGCTGCCGCTGATGGTGCGCGGCGCGATGCTCGCCGACCTAATCCCCACGTTCGACTTCGTGAACATGATCGGCGGGGAGTGCGATCGGTAATGGCGAACTCGAGCAGCATCCAGCGCGGCGAGGTGGCTCGCCGGCTCGGCTCGCCGACCGATCAGCTCGGCAGCGTGAACGATCCGCGCACGACCGAGGAGCTCGGCGTGAAGTGGAACGAGAAGTGGGTCTACCGCGACCCCGAGCGTGCCGGCTTTGATCGCGTCGTGCTGTGGCAGCGCTACGACCTGCTCGGCGTGTGGCGCATCTCCGCCAGCGGCGTCGCCACCCCCGAGGCGCTGCCCGACAAAGCCGGCCACTGAGGCGAGCGCTCGCAACAAGGTGAAGCCCGGGGACGTTCCTCCGTGTTTACGTCGGAAGCCCGGGGGCGCTCCTCCTTGTTCGCGCGTTGAGGGACACTCCTGCCGCGCGAGGACTGTCCCCGATGTCACAAATACGGAGGAACGTCCCCGAGTGAAACCCGGCCCGCCGCCGCTCACGCCCTTCGGGCTCGTGCTGCATCACGACGGGCGCTGGACCCACGAGGGCCAGCCGGTTCTGCACCAGCGCATGCGCGAGCACTTCGACCGCAGCGTGCAGTACCTCGCTAGCGAGCAGAAGTTCGTCGTGACGCTGCGGCATTTTCGCGGGGAGATCGTCGTCGAGGAGGCGGCGTTCTTCGTGCGCAGTCTCGCGCTCGCGAGCGGCGAGCTCGCGCTCTCCGATGGCACGCGCGAGCCGCTCGACGTCGCGAGCCTGAAGCTCTCGCCGCGCGACGGCGCGCTGCTCTGCCGCGTCAAGCGCGCGCTCGCGCCCGAGGGCCTGCTCGCGCGCTTCACGCAGAGCGCGCAGGCCGAGCTGCTCGCCGCGATCGAGCCCGACGGCGCGGGCTTCGCGCTCGCGCTCGGCGGACGGCGAGAGCGCGTGCCGGAGCTGGGCTAGGCGCCCGCGGCTGGCGCGCGTGGCCTATGCCGCGCGGCCGTTCCTCACGAGCCCGAGCCGCGCAGGGCCGCGCACGAGGAACGAGTCGAGGCGCGGCGGCTCCGCTTCGAGCTTGCGCAGCCCGAGCAGGCGCGGCACCAGCGCCTCGAGCGCGATGCGCGCTTCGAGCCGTGCGAGTGAGGCGCCGAGGCAGAAGTGCTTGCCGAAGCCGAAACCGAGATGGCCTTGCGGGCGGCGCGCGATGTCGAAGCGACCGCCATCGGGGAAGCGGCGGTCGTCGCGGTTCGCCGAGGCGATCAGCGGAACGACCGTCGCGCCCTTCGGAATGTGCACGCCCGCGAGCACCGAATCCGCCGTCGCAGTGCGGAACACGAGCTGCACGGGAGACTCGAAGCGCACCGCCTCTTCGATCAGGTCGGGCACGAGCGCCGGATCCGCGGCGACGCGGGCGAGCTGCTCCGGGTGATCGAGCAGCGTGTTCACCGCGTTGCCGATCAGGTTCGTGGTCGTCTCGTTGCCGGCGACGAGCAGCAGGATCACGAACATCATCGTGTCCTGCGGATCGAGCGCCTCGCCTTCCTGCGGCGCGACCAATGCGCTGATCAGGTCTTCCGCAGGCTTGCGCCGACGCTCGCGCGCGACGTTCGAGAGATAGCTGACGAGGTCTCGCAGCTCGGCGAGCACCGCGGGGGCGAAGGGATTCGCGCGGCCTTCGCCCGTCGTCGTCGAGATCAGCGCGTCCGACCAGCGCTTGAAATCGCGCCTGCGCTCCGGCTCGATGCCGAGCATCTCCGAGATCACCGTAACAGGTAGCGGGATCGAGAGATCTTCCACGAGCTCGAAGCCGTCGCCGCGATCGAGCTTCGCCATGCAGCTCGCGACCACCTCGCGCGTGCGCGCCTCCCAAGCCGAGATGCGGCGCGGCGAGAAGCCGCGATTCACGATCGCGCGCAGCGCGTCGTGACGC
>JANNKN010000141.1:0-3868 GCA_031396315.1 Deltaproteobacteria bacterium | reverse complement strand
GCCGCCCGAGAGGAAGACGCGCCCGATGCGGCTCTCCGCCGCCGTCGCGGCGAAGAAGTCGAGCGAGCGGCTGATCTCGCCGAGCACCGTGTCGGTGACCTTGCGGATCGAGTCCTCGACTTCCTGCGGCACGACCTCCTGGCTCTCTTCGTGCCGCGAGCCGCCGATCTTCATGCGCTCTGCTTCTTCCCAGCTGATCGAGAGCGCCTTCTGAATCTCTTCCGTGTAGGCGTTGCCACCGGTCGAGATGTCGCGCGTGAACGCCGGGGCGCCGCGCGACACGATGTTGATGTTCACGACCTGAGAACCGATGTTGACGAGCGCGACGACTTCGTCCGGCGAACTCTCGTAGTTCGCGTGGAAGGCGTTCTCGACGGCGAACGCGGCGACGTCGATCACGGAGGGCTGGAGCCCGGCGTCGGCAATCACCTGCGTGTAGTCGTCGATCAGGTCCTTCTTCGCCGCGACCAGCAGCACGTCCATCTGGCCTTCGGCTTCGCTGCCCTCGACGATCTGGAAGTCGAGATTCACTTCGTTGATGTCGAACGGGATGTACTGCTCGGCCTCCCAACGAATCGACTCGTCGAGCTCTTCGCGCGACATCGCGGGCAGGCTGATCTTCTTCACGATCACCGAGTGGCCGGATACCGCCGTGGCGACGTGCTTCGACTTGATGCCCGCGCTCGCGACCGCTTCTTGGATCGCGCTCACGACGGCCGCGGAGTTGAGGAAGGCGCCCTGCACGATGGCTTCAGGCGGAAGCTTCGCGACGCCGACCCGCACCAACTCGATGCCTTTGCTCTTCACGGCGCATTCGACGGCTTTCACCGTGGAGGCGCCGATGTCGAGCCCGATGATGGATTTGGTTTTGCCGAACGAGAACAACACGCGTTCCCTCCTAGGACCGCTCGGCGCGGTCGCTCGGAACGAGGGCCTGCAGAGCGAATGCGCCCTCGCCGGCCTCGAACACCCTCTCGCGATCGGACACTTTGAGACCGAGCGCCATTAACACTTTGCGTTTCGTGTCGAGGCGGCAGGGACGCCCGGCCTCGATGCGATCGACCGTGAGCGTCGAGAGCCCCGCCTTTCGGGCGAGCTCTGCCTTGCTCATCATCAGCGCCTCGCGGAAGCGCTGTACGTTGTTCCTCGACACGATCCCCTCCGCAGCAGCTCACCTCGGGCTCCCCCGCTGTGACCGAGCTTTCTTTCGGCCTTCGCTTCCGCGGACTTGAGGCGCCTTCGGCATTCGCTTGGTGCGGCAGATCACACGCCACTTGCCGTCGCGATTCGGCGTACCTGCCCGTCAAGGAGGGCTGCCCCGGAGGCCGATAGGGCCCGGTGGAGGGCGCCGTGACGACGCGAGTCCTGGTCGTGGATGACGACGACACGCTGCGGGAGAGCCTCGAGCTCTTTCTCGCGAGCGAGGGCTTCGACGTCGTCGCCGCCCCGGATGGCGTCGCCGCGCTCGCCCAGCTCGAGCGCGCTGCGGTGGACGTCGTGCTGTGCGACCTGCGCATGCCGGGCATCGACGGCTTCGAGCTGCTGCCGCAGCTGCTGCGCATCGCGCCCGGCCTCACGGTGATCCTGATGAGCGCGTACGGAACACGCGAGCTCGCGATCGAAGCGCTGAAGCGCGGTGCCTACGATTATCTGGCGAAGCCGTTTCCTCCGTCGGAGGCACTGCTCGCGATTCGCAAGGCCCAGGAGCGCGAGAAGCTTCGTCGAGCGAATCAACTGTTGTTGAGAGACCTCGAGCGTGCGGTGGGAGAGCGGCCGATCGTCGCGGCCTCCGCGAACATGATGGCCGTGCTCGAGCTGATCGAGCGCGCCGCCGAGTTCAAGACGACCGTGCTGCTCACCGGCGAGAGCGGTACGGGCAAGGAAGTGCTCGCCCGTGCGATTCACGCGCAGTCGGCGCGCCGCCACCTGGCATTCGTCGCCGTGAACTGCGGTGCGATCCCGGAGGCACTGCTCGAGAGCGAGTTGTTCGGGCACGCAAAGGGCGCCTTCACGGGCGCCGACCGCGCTCGCCGAGGCCTCTTCACGGAAGCCGATGGCGGCACGCTCTTCCTCGACGAAATCGGCGAGTTGCCGCTGGCACTCCAGGTGAAGCTGCTGCGCGTCCTGCAGGAAGAAGAGGTTCGCCCGGTCGGCGAGTCGAAATCGCGCGCCGTCGATGTGCGCGTGCTCGCAGCGACCGCGCGCGATCTCTCCCGCGAAGTCGCCGAGGGCCGCTTTCGCGAGGACCTGTTCTATCGCCTCGATGTCGTGCGCGTCACCGTGCCGCCGTTGCGCGAGCGCCGCGAAGACATCCCCCTGCTCGTCGACCACTTCCTCGCACAGTTCCGGGCATCCCTCGGCAAGAACGTACGCGGGGTCGCGGACGACGCCCTCGCAAAGCTCGTCGCCTACACGTGGCGCGGCAACGTGCGCGAGCTCGAGAACGTGATCGAGCGCGCCGTGATCCTCGCCAACGAAGAGCGCATCACACTGCGCGACCTGCCCGAGACCGTCGCGGGCGATGCGTCCGAGGGCGGCGTAGCTCCGCGAGCGGTGGGCGACTTCTCGCTGACCACGGCGCGGCGGCGCTTCGAGACCGATTGGATTCGCGACGCACTCGCGGCTGCGGGCGGAAATCGCACGCATGCGGCGCGCCTGCTCGGAATCAGCCATCGCGCCCTGCTCTACAAGCTCAAGGAATACGGGCTCGGCAGGAATTAGGGGGAGCGGCGGCTCGCTCCACGCGCGCTCGAGGCTACCGAGGCTTTCGCTGGCGCGGGCGCGAATACAGCACGAGGCCACCGAGGCCGAGCGCGAGCATCGCCGCGGTATGCGGCTCGGCGACGGTCGAGGTGAGCGTCACCGTCTGCCCGGCCGCGAGCGTGATGGAATACTGAAACGCGGCAGTCACGTCGCCCGGCGTCCCGCCGAGTGAATTCGTGTCGTTCAGATTCTGTGCGCTGGTCATGCCGTTCAGCGTGTTCTGCAGGCCCGGGAAGGCGCCCGCCTGAAAGTGCGTCGCCGTGCCGTTCACGGCGGTCCAGGCGAATGGCGCCGCCGCGGGGTTCCCTGCGTCTGTCACCAGGAGCCGTTGGCCGCCATTGGTCACGCTCACGAGGTCGTTCCCGGGCGTGCCGAGCAGGTCGAGGTCGAGGTACGAGTAGAACACGAAGCTCATCGCGCTGGCCGAGTTGTTGCTGAACGACACGTCCCATTGCATGCGATCGAGATCGGCCGCGCTGGTGTCGTCGACCAGCGTGAAGTCATAAGTGAGCGTGAGCGCGTGGCGGGCAAGCCGAGTCGCACCCGAACCGACGTTCTGGTTCAGCACGATTCGCGACGACGCCACGTTTGCGCCGGTCTGCGCGATCGCGCTGCCGCAGACTGAGGCGGCCGCGCCGGTGCCGCAGGCCGTGCGGAAGGAGCCCGAGTTGACGGCGACCATGCCGGTCGCGGTGCCGATGTACCCGTACATCTGGTAGAGCTGGTCAGTACCGGCCGTGCCGTTCCAGTCGGTCATCAGCTGGCCGTTGGTCGCCGTGAACCCCCAGCTATCGAGGTTCCGGACCGCGACGTCCCCGTACGTGATGTTCAGCGCCGAGGCCGAGCTGGCAGCACCCAGGAGCGCCGTCAGTGCGAGAGCGGGGAGCGAGCGAGTCAGGCGGCGCATGAGGGTCTCCAATCAGCCCGAGAACCGATTCGGTGTTCTGGATCACTGTTCGGGCCGGGTCGCCCAGATCTTGAGTCCTTTCACCCACAGCTAGAGCGCGACCCAGCAGCTTTCCGGCGGCGAGAAGGCAAAGGCCCCGCAGGTCTCTCGACCTGCGGGGCCAGCCCGCGTTCGCTGAGCTCGAGGCGCGCTTAGTTG
>JANNKN010000134.1:0-3748 GCA_031396315.1 Deltaproteobacteria bacterium | reverse complement strand
CGATCGTGCCGGTCTACAACCGCACGCCCGCGGTCCTCGCAATGAGCGCGGCGACGCTCGCGCAGTTATCAGGCGATCGTTTCATCCTCGGTCTCGGCTCGTCGTCGCACGCGATCATGGGCGACTGGAATGGCGTCGATTTCCGCGCGCCGCTCGGCCACGTGCGCGAATCCGTCGCCGTGATCCGCCAGGCGCTCGGCGCGGACAAGACCGATTTCGAGGGCAAGTACTTCCGCTCCCACGGGCTGCGCCTCGGCGCGAAGCCGAAGAAGCCGTTGCGCATCTACCTCGCCGCGCTGCGCGAGCAGATGTGTGAGCTCGCGGGCGAGGTCGGCGAGGGCCTGATCATCAACTTCCAGCCCGCCACCGCGATGCCGCAAATTCTCGCGGCTTACCGGCGCGGTGCGGCCAAGGCCGGACGCGACGGCACGCAGGACGAAGTCGTGTGCCGCTTCCAGGTGTGCGTCACCAACGACCGCGCGAAGGCGCGCGGGGTCGTGCGCGCAGGCTTCGGCGCCTACCTCGCGGCGCCGGTCTACAACGCGTTCCTCGCGTGGTGCGGCTTCGAGGGCGAGGCGAAGCGCATCGCAGATGCGTTCGCGCGCAAGGACCGCGCGGGCGTTGCCGCCGCGATCACCGACGAGCTCGTCGATCGCATCGCGATCCTCGGTACGCCCGACGAGTGCCGCGAGCAAATCGCCGGGTTCGTCGCCGCGGGTGTGACGACGCCGGTGCTCGCGCCCCTCGCAACCAGCCCAGCCGAGGCCGTGCGCATGCTGGAAACTCTGGCACCCGCGCGCGCAAGCGCCTCTTAGGCGCGCGCATCCATGGGACACGAAGTGAGCGGCGACGTCGTGCTCACCGGCGGCACCGGCCTGATCGGCCGGCGGCTCGCCGAGCGGCTGCGCAGCGAAGCCCGCGGGCTGCGCTGGGTCTCGCGCAACGCGTCGCGCGTGCGACTGCTCGCCGGGGAGCGCGCGTTCGACTGGAACGGTGTGGACGTGGACTCCGTGTGGCTGGATGGCGCGAGCGCGGTCGTGCACCTCGCAGGCGAGCCGATCTTCGGCGGTCTGCTGACCGCCGCGAAGCGCGAGCGCATCGAGTCGAGCCGCATCGATTCGACGCGCAGCCTGGTGGCCGCGCTCGCCGCGCTGCCGGAAGCGCGGCGCCCGCGCGTGCTGTTATGCGCTTCTGCGGTCGGTTATTACGCCGATTCCGGTGACGACGAGATCCGCGAGGGCGATCCGCCGGGCCCCGGCTTTCTGAGCGAGCTGTGCCGCGACTGGGAGGCCGAGGCGGCACACGCGAGAGCGCTCGGCGTGCGGGTTTGCTCGCTGCGCTTCGGCGTCGTACTCGCTCCGCGCGGCGGCGCGCTCGCGATCATGCTGCCGATCTTTCGCGCCGGCCTCGGCGGAAGAATGGGCGACGGCACGCAATGGTTCCCGTGGATCCACGTCGAGGATTGCGTTGCGCTCGCGCGCTTCGCGCTCGATTCGGACGCAGCGAGCGGGCCGTGGAACTGTGTCGCCCCAGGCAGCGCGCGCAACGGCGAGTTCAGCGCCACGCTCGCGAGCGCCGTGCACCGCCCGGCCTTCTTCGCAGTGCCCGCGTTCGCCATCCGCGCCGCTCTGGGCGACCTCTCGGCAGAGCTGCTCGCAAGCCACCGCGTGCTTCCCGCCGCCGCGAGTGCCGCCGGCTTCACGTTCCGTTTCCCCGCGCTGCACGACGCGCTGGCGGAAATCGTCGCGCGCTAGCGGGCCCGCTAGTTCGGGGCTTGAAAGAGCACCGGTAAAACGTCCTTGACGGTCGGCGTCTTGCCCGGCGGCACCGCGAAGAATCCGAAGGCGAACGGCAGCTCCGTGCGCGGCGCGAAGCGCGAGGCGAAGTCCGCGCACAGCCGCTCCATCACTTTGCGCGCGGTGCGCTCCTCGATGTCGGTCATCAGCAGCACGGCGCGCTCGCGCAGCATGCGGAAGATTGCGTCCTCGACGCGCAGCTCCGATTCGACGAAGTCGAGGAAGTCGCGCGCGAGCAGGTCGCCCTCTTCGCCGGCGACGCCGATGAACACGCACGACACGCTGTGCACGCGCGAGCAGAAAGCCGCGCGCTCGAACAGCACACGCAGCTGTCGCGGGTCGTCCTTCGAAACCGAGGGTTGGAGAGCCATCGACATGGGCCTCGTATCGACGAATGCAGAGGTGCGCTTGACGCTGCGATTTCACTAACGGCGATTGCGAGCCTCTCGCACGCGCGCGCAGGCGGCAACTCCGCCTCAGCTCCGTGCGTCTGGCGTGCAGAGAGGTGTCCCCTACCGTGCGCCTCCCGATGTTCACCGACGCCGAGCCCCGCGCGCGTGCCGCATTCCTCGCGCGGGCATGCTTCGCGTTCAACGGCCTGATCCTCGCGAACATCGCGCTCGGGGCGTTGGTGCGTGCACACGGGGCGGGTCTCGCGTGCCCCGATTGGCCACTCTGCTTCGGCGAAGCAATCCCGCGCTTCGACTTCAAAATCGCGTGGGAAGTGGGGCATCGCTACGTCGCGACGGTCTTGAGCGCCGTATTTGCGGCGATCGGCCTGGGCGTGCTGCGAGAAGCCGAGCTCCGCCGAGTCGCGGGGCGCCTCTGGGGCGTCGGCCTCGGGCTGCTCGTGCTCCAGGTTCTGCTCGGCGCGACGACGGTTTGGTTTCAGCTCGCGGCGTGGAGCGTCACGTCCCACCTGCTCGTTGGGAACGCGTGGAACGCAGCCGTGCTGTGGCTGGGCCTCTCGTTGCGCGCACACGCACGGGGTGCCGCGCCGCGCGCGGCACTCGCACGCAGCGTGAAGGCAGCGGTCGCGTCGTCCGCCCTCTTTTTGGCTTTTCAGGTCGCCCTCGGCGGCCTCGTCTCCTCGCGCGCCGCGGGCCTCGCCTGCTCCCAGTGGCCGAGCTGTTATGGCGACGCCTGGTTCCCGGTCTGGGGCCTCGAGAATCCGATCGGCCTGCACGTGCATCACCGCGCGAACGCCTACTTGCTCGCGGCCTTCGTCGGCTGGATGGCTCTCGCCGCGCGCGGCGTTCCGACCCTCGCGACCCGCGCGCACTTGGCGCTCGCGCTCGTGTTCGTGCAGATGGCGGTCGGAATCGCCAACGTGTTGCTCGAGCTGCGCGTCGAGATCACCGCGCTGCACACCGCGCTGGCCGGCGCGCTCGTTCTCACCCTAACGTCTTGCGCTCACGCAGTGTTCGCCAAGGAGTCCCGATGAAGCCGCACCAAATTTTTGCCCGCATGTCCCCCGAGCGCGCGTTCGAGCTGCTCACGAAGGTGCAGGAGAAGCTGCCCGGCGTTTACACCCAAGCCGTCGGCGCTGCCTGCGCCACGCTGAAGGCGCGGCCGCAGTTCATGATGAAGCAGTCGAAGGAGAAGCGCGCACACTTCGTGCGGCAGGCGCTCTCACGATTCGGTGCGGCGACGATCGCGGAGGAAGTGCTCGCGGCGTATTTCCTCGAAGTGCGGCGCGACCTGCTGACCGAGTGGCTCGACGCGCTCGGCATCGAGCACGAGAACGGCATCCTCAAGAGCGACAACCCCGCGGAGCCGTCGCGCGAGACGATCGAGGCGGCAGTGGGGAAGTTCCGCGCGGGCGAGGGTGCCGAGGACCGCCAGCTCCTGCTCGAAGCCTTCGCCGCGCAGACCGCCGTCGAGTGGCCGGCGCTCGACGCGCTGCTGGCGTTCGAGGTGGCCTAACGCTTACGAGACACGAAGCCCCGCTC
>JANNKN010000129.1:0-1561 GCA_031396315.1 Deltaproteobacteria bacterium | reverse complement strand
AGCGGCCCCCACCGCCCCCGCCCGCTGCGGGCGTCTTGGAGGCGATGTCGGGGTGGGAGGGGGAACGCGGCAACGGGCGCATCGAGCGGCCGTTGCCGCGCTGTGCGGAGCGGGATTCGCGTGGATGGCGATAGCGTCCCTCGCAGAGGAGACCGCCATGAGCTTTCACATTCCCGAGCACGTCCAGGAAACCCGCGAGCGCGTGCGGCGCTTCGTGGAAGAGAAGTGTTATCCCGCGGAGCGGCTGATCGAGAGCCGTGGCGACGAGAAGGGCCGCGAGATCGTGCGCGGCCTGATGAGCGAGGCCAAGCAAGCCGGGCTCTGGGCGCTCGGCCACCCGAAGGAGATCGGCGGCCACGGCATGCCATTTCTCGATTACGTGTACGTGAACGAAGTCGTCGGCCGCTCCGAGCTGGCGATTGTGGCGCTCGGCACGCACTCGCTCCAGGACTCGATCATGCTGCACCTGTACGCGTCGCCGAAGTGGAAGGACGCGTACCTGAAGCCACTCGTCGACGGCGAGATCTTCCCGAGCTTCGGCATGACGGAGCCCGACGTCGCGAGCTCCGATCCGACGCAGCTGCAGACCACGGCACGGCTCGAGAACGGGCACTGGGTGATCAACGGCAAGAAGTGGTTCACGAGTGGCGCGGATCGCGCGGCCTACACGACGGTCATGGTGCGCACCGAGCTGGACGCGCCGGACCATGGCGCGTTCAGCATGATCATCGTTCCCACGAACACGCGCGGCTACAACATCCTGCGCGACGTCAAAGTGATGGGCCACGCGGGCGGACACTGCGAAGTGGCGTACGACGATGTGCGCGTGCCGGAAGAGAACTTGCTCGGGCCGCGCGGTGCGGGCTTCAAGATCGCGCAGAAGCGGCTCGGGCCCGGGCGCATCTTTCACTGCATGCGCTGGCTCGGTCAGGCGCAGCGCGCGTTCGACCTGATGTGCGAGCGCGCGAATTCACGCGTCGCGTTCGGCGGGCCGCTCGCGGACAAGCAGCTGATTCAGAAGTTCGTGTTCGACAGCGCGGCGGAGATCCAGGCGTCGCGCATGCTGACGCTGAGCGCGGCGGAGAAGATCGATCGCGGCGACGAGGCGCGGGTCGAGATCGCGCTGATCAAGGTCGTCGGCGCGTCGATGCTGCACAACGTGATCGACCGTGCGATTCAAGTGTTCGGGGCGAAGGGTGTTACGGAGGACACGCCGCTCGAGCGGATGTATCGGAGTGCGCGGTTCGCGCGGATCTATGACGGGCCGGATGAGGTGCACATCACGAACACGGCGCGACGGATTTTGTCGTCGTATCGGCGGGGAGATGGGTGGGACTTCGGGCTGAGGTAGTGCGGAGCCTGAGCGGCGGCTTCGCGGACTCACCGCCGCGCAGGCATCGAGGTGACGCGGGCGGAGGGGGCGGGCGCCGCTCCGCCGGCTGGCTCGCTCAGGCCCTTTGGAGGGAATGGCGGCTGCTGACGGGGCGGACATTGGGCTGAAGGCGCACAGGTCCTTGGGGCCTTCGCTGCGCTTGATGCCGGCTCCGCGGCCTCCGCCCCC
>JANNKN010000114.1:0-2144 GCA_031396315.1 Deltaproteobacteria bacterium | reverse complement strand
CGAGGAGCTCGAGGCCGCCGGCCGCGACGAGAGCTTCAGCGTCGCCTCGAATCCCGAGTTCTTGCGCGAAGGCGCGGCGATCGGTGATTTCATGCGCCCGGACCGCGTCGTGATCGGCGCCGAGGACGACGCCGCGCGCGCGATTCTCAAGGATCTGTATCGCCCGCTCTTCCTGAATGAGACGCCCTTCGTGCTGACCAACGTGGCGACCTCAGAGCTCACGAAGTACGCGGCGAATGCCTTCCTCGCGACCAAGATCTCGTTCATCAACGAGTTCGCGAACTTGTGCGAGACGGTCGGCGGCGACGTGCAGGCACTCGCGCGCGGCATCGGTCTCGACGGCCGCATCGGCACGAAATTTCTGCACGCCGGGCCCGGCTTCGGCGGCTCGTGCTTCCCGAAGGACACGCGCGCCGCGGCGCACTTCGCGCGCGCGCTCGGCGGCTCGCTCGAGATCGTGGAAGCGACCGTGCGCGTCAACGAGATGCAGCGCGCGCGCATGGTCGACAAGATCGAGCGCGCGGTGGGCAACCTCGCGGGCAAGACGATCTGCTTGCTCGGCCTCTCGTTCAAGCCCGAGACCGACGACATGCGCGACGCGCCTTCGATCGACATCGCGAAAGGCCTCGCCGCGCGCGGTGCCGCGATTCGCGCGTTCGATCCCGTGGCGATGCGCGCCGCCGAGCCGCACTTGCCCGGCGTCACGCTCTGCAAGGACGCTTATCAGGCCTGTGAGGGCGCCGACGCGGCGGTGGTCGTCACCGAGTGGAATCAATTCCGCCTGCTCGATCTCGAGCGCGTGCGGCTCGCGCTGCGCCGGCCGGTGATGGTCGACCTGCGCAACGTCTACGAGCCCGAGACGCTCCAGAAAGCCGGATTCGAGTACAGCAGCGTCGGGCGATGACCCGCGCGCCCGTACACGCGGTCGTGCTCGCGGGCGGCGCGGGTACGCGTTTCTGGCCGCTCTCGCGCGCGGCGCGGCCGAAGCCGCTGCTGCGCGTCGCAGGCAATGGGAGCCTGCTCGCCGAGGCGGTCGACCGCGCTCGGCGCGTCGCCGACGAGGGCTGTGTCTGGCTCGTGTGCGGGCGCGAGCATCTGGACGCGGTTCGCCGCGAAGCGCGCATTCCTCTCGCGCGGACGCTCGTCGAGCCGCGCATGCGCAACACCGCCGCCGCCATCGGGCTCGCTGCGGCGCGCATCGCCGCTGCGGCGCCCGACGCGGTCATGGTCGTGCTGCCCGCGGACCATCGCGTGCGGCCAGCGGGCGCCTTCGCCGCTGCGGTGCGCGTCGCCGTGCGCGCCGCGTCGCGCGAGCCGGTGCTGGTGACGCTCGGTGTGCGCCCGACGCGCGCCGAGACCGGCTACGGCTACATCCGCCTCGGCAACGCCGTCGGCCGCGCCCACCCGGGCCTGCACCGCGTCGCGCGCTTCGTCGAGAAGCCGGACCCGCGCCGCGCCGAGCGTTTCCTCGCGAGCGGCGATCACCTGTGGAACTCGGGCATGTTCGTGTGGAGCGCGCGCACCCTGCTGGCGGAGCTCGCCGCCCACGCGCCCGCCATCGCGCGGGCGCTCGCGCCCGTCGCAGCGCTCGCTCCGCGCGCGAGCGCGAAGGCCGTCGCTGCCGCGATCGCCAGGGCCTACCGCCGCGTCCCGAAGGCGCCGATCGACACGGCCGTGCTCGAACGAAGTGCCAACGTCTGGTGTCTACCCGTGGACTTTCGCTGGAGCGACGTCGGCACCTGGGCTTCGCTCGCCCAGGAAGTCGGTGTTTCCGCGGACCGCAGTTCCGTGATCTCGGGCACAGCCTATACCTACGACGCACCGGGAAACTTGATCGCGGCGGGCGACCGGCCGATTGTCCTGCTTGGAGTCCGCGGGCTCGCGGTGATCGACGCCGGGGATGCGCTCCTCGTCGCGAAGCTCGATAGCAGCGGCGACGTAAGAAACGTGGTGGCGAGCTTGCGCAAGCGCGGGCGCCGGAATCTTCTCTAACGCGACGAAGAGGTGACGTGCATGGCAGGTTCCGACGCACTCGAGGCGCTGCGCTCGATCCCGCTGTTCTCGCACGTTGCCGACGGCGACCTCGAGCAGATCGCTTCGCACCTGATCGAGCGCCGCTACGCCCGTAACACCACGATCGTCGA
>JANNKN010000043.1:0-1468 GCA_031396315.1 Deltaproteobacteria bacterium | reverse complement strand
CGCGACTGGGTGATCGACGCCGACACGCACATCACGGAGCCCGCGGACGTTTGGTCGAGCCGCGTGCCCGCGAAGTTCAAGGACCGCGCGCCGCGGCTGACGCGCAACGCCGACGGCGTGGACATGAGGAGCCTCGCGGGCGAAACGCCGCTCGTGCCGATCGGCTTCACCGCGGTCGCGGGCTGGAAGGAGCCCTTCCCCGCTGCGCCTAAGAACCTCGACGAGTGCCCGCCCGCTTCCTATGACGCGAAGGCGCGGCTCGCCTACATGGATTCGATCGGCGTCTGGGCGATGGCGATCTACCCGAACGTGGCCGGCTTCGGCTCGCAGGCCTTCCTCAAGCTCGGCGACCCGGAACTGATGCTCGCGTGCGTGCGCGCGTACAACGATTTCCTAATCGATTGGTGCAGCGCGGACGCGAAGCGTTTCATCCCGATCGCGGCGACGCCGTTCTGGGACGTGGACGCCGCCGTCGTCGAGATGGAACGCGCGGCGAAAATCGGGCACAAGGGCGTGCTCTTCACCGGTGAGCCGCAGGTGCACGGCATGCCGATCCTCGGCAGCCCGCACTGGAACCGCTTCTGGGCCGCCGCGCAGGATCTCGACCTACCGGTCAGCTTCCACATCGGCACGGGGACCTTCGACGGCGGCTTCACGAAGGAGCGCATGGAAGTCACGGGCATGGGCTCGACCAACGCCACCGTCGCCGTGCAGCTCTTCCTCGACAACGGCAAGCAGCTCGTCGACTTGCTCTTTTCCGGCGTGCTCGCCCGCTTCCCGCGCGTCAAAGTGATCTCCGTCGAGAGCGGCATCGGCTTCATCCCGTTCATCTTGGAATCGTGCGACTACACCTACGGCTACTCGCGCGTGCGCGAGCAGCGGCCCGAGTTCACGCTGCTGCCGAGCGAGTACTTCAGGCGCCAGGTCTACGGTTGTTACTTCTACGAGGAGCACGCGCCGCAAAACCTGCTGAGCGCAATCGGCGAAGACAACGTGCTGTTCGAGACGGATTACCCGCACCCGGTCTGCTTGTTCGGCAACGTGCGCGAGAAGATCGACGCGGGGCTCCGAGGCCAGCCGGAGCGCGTCCGTAACAAGCTGCTCTGGGAAAACGCGGCGAAGCTGTACAAGGTCGAGAAGCCGAATCGGGTGTGGGTTCCGCCGTTCGCGGCGGCGTGACGGTCAGCGCTCGAAGTCGAGCGGGCTCCGCACACCCGCCGCGCCGCGGTTCAGCACGTGCGTGTAAACCATCGTCGTCGCGACGCTCGCGTGGCCGAGTAGCTCCTGCAGCGTGCGGATATCGGTGCCCGCTTCGAGCAGGTGCGTCGCGAAGCTGTGGCGCAGCGTGTGCGGCGAGGCGTGGCGCAGGACGCCGGCGTCGCGCACGTAGCGTTCGAGGATGCGGCCGAGGCTGCGCGTCGTGAGCCGGCCGCCGCGCGCGTTAAGGAAGATCGCGCCGCGCGCCTGC
>JANNKN010000008.1:0-14676 GCA_031396315.1 Deltaproteobacteria bacterium | reverse complement strand
GAGCGGCACGCTGAGCTCGCCGAAGAACTCCTTCACGTTGAACTCGTTGCGGACCGAGGTCGTCGAGCCGAAGCCGAGGCTGCAATCCGGCGTGCTGTAGCAGTCGTCCGGGAACGAATCGGACTGCACGCGGCGCCACTCGGCGCCGACCGAGGCGCCGATCGGGCTCGCGCCCGGAATCTTGAAGGACTCCCCAAAGTCGCCAGACACGTCGAAGTGGACGATGTCCTGGGTCGTGTAGATCTCTTCGTTGATCGACAGCGCGATGAATCCGGCCGCGCCGGCGTTCAGACTGTTGTCGCCGAAGATGCTGCCTACGACGCACCCTGCGGCCGCCGTGCCATGGCAAATCCCGCCATCGACGGCTCCTGGGTTGATCGTCGGACTGCTGGCGTCGAGGATGTCCTGGACGCGCGGGCCCGAGAGGTCGTTCTCGAACACGCGCGAGAGCTCCGTGCGACCGCGCTGCGCCGAGAAGTCGTAGGACCAACCGTCGAGGAACGCGATGTCGCCCTTGAAGCCGGCGACCAGCTGCCACGCCTGGGTGCGGTTGCGCGTGATGCGGGGGCCGACTTCGATCGTGCGGCGACCGATCGGATAGGTGGCGACGTCGCCCGCGCCGACGGTGCCGCTGCCATCCGAATCGAACGCGGGGTCGTATGCACCCGTCCCTGTCGTGTCACCGAACAGCACGCTTTGCGCTTGCGTCGTGAGGAAGATCGAGTCGAACGGGATTTCGAACTCCGAGAAGAACGTTCCCGAGGGCGCGATCACCGTGTCGATCTGCGTCTGCGCGAACGTGAAGTTCGCGTAGAAGGTCAACCATTCGGTGATGTCGTAGTGCCCGAGCGCAGTCGCCTGATATCGCTCTTCCGGAACCTGGAGCAGATTGAACGGGTTGAAGTTGAACCGGCGCGCGCCGCGCTCGATCAAGTCGCCGTTCGCGGAATTGAAGCCCACGAAGTTCTGCGCGGCGAAGTTCGGTCCGGCACCGCCAGTGTACGAGCAGCCACCGCAGAGAATGTTGCCGTTCGTGTCGGTCGAGGAGCCGCCAACCGAACCGTCAGCGGTCGTGAGCGACTTCTCTGAGAACGACCGGTCGCCCTGGCTCACCGCGTCGCGGCTGGTCCAACCCGCAAACAGTGTGACGTTGCCGCGCTCGTCCGGAGCGTTGACGCCGAAGGTCGCGCTGAAGCTGTTGGTCGCTTCACCGCCGCGCAGCGCGTTGACGTAGTCGTAGTCGAACTGCGCGCCCTCGAAGTTGTCCTTGAGGACGAAGTTGACGACGCCCGCGATGGCGTCCGACCCGTAAACGGCTGACGCGCCGCCGGTCACGACGTCGACGCGCTCGATCAGCGAGGTCGGGATGTTGTTGATGTCGACGATGCCTTCGCTGTCGTATCCGACGTAGCGCTTGCCGTCGACGAGGACGAGCGTGCGCTCGTCGTCGAGGCCGCGCAGGTTGACCGTCGTGACGCCGGGGTTGCCGTTGTTCACGCCGGGGGAGATGCCCGGGATGGCCTGGGGCAGCTCGCGAATCACGTCTTCCGCGTTCACGGTCGCCGTCAGCGTGAGCTCGTCCGCCCCGATGATCTGGACCGGGCTGTTCGCCTGGAGATCGTTGCGCTTGATGCGCGACCCGGTGACGACGATTTCCTCGGCATCAGTCGGTGCGGCCGCAGCCGCGGGAACCGCTTGGCCTTGTTGAGCGTCTTGTGCAGTAGCAGTCACGCTGCCTGCAAAAACGAGCGCCGCGAGGGCGACGCGAGACGTGGTTCGCTTCACTTGGGAATACCCCTGGAGACGCGCAGCCGGCATGGCCGCGTTGGGCGGGCACACTGCCATCCGCTCAGGGGATTTACCAGCCTTTTTTTGAGCGCTTCTGAGGACTTGCGCGCGACTCCGAGTCACCGTTCAAGCGTGATTCTCGAGAGTTGTTCGCGCCGGCGCTCGGTTCGGCCGGCACCCGCACCGCCGGGCAGTTCTGTGGCACTGCGGTGGAGCGCGAGACGGGAATCGAACCCGCGACACTCGGCTTGGGAAGCCGATGCTCTACCAGCTGAGCTACTCGCGCGCGAGGCGATGCTTACCCGCGCACGCCGCGGGCCGCAACGTAGTTGGGGCTATTCGTCGACGATGTCGGCGAACAAGTCTTCGAGCTCGCTGCTGTCGTCGAGTCGGAACTCGCGCCCACTGTCCGCGGCTGCGAAGCCGAGATCTTCGCCGGCATCGCGCGGGTTCGGCACCACCGCAGTCACTGCGGGCGAAGCGCCGCGACGGCCCGTCGGCTCTGCCACGACTTCGCCGAGCTCGAGCTCGATGTCGGGTTCCGCAAACGACGCCGCGACCGGGGCCGGCGGGGCATCGCGGCGTCGGGCGGGCGGCGCGGCGAGGGTCGGTCGCTCGCTGCGAGTCGGCGCGGCAGGCGCATCGGTCTTTTTCGTGGGCGCCGGCATCGGCTCGGCGTCCTCCGAAGCGCCACTCAGGTCGGCTGCAGCGCGCTCGACATCCGCGCTCGTCGCGCTCACTCGTCCTGCGCGATGCGCCTCGAACAGGGCGTTGTCCGCAAGCGCATTGATCCGGCGCGGGACGCCGCCGCACAGCTTCGTGAGGCTCGCGAGCGCGCTCGATTCGAGGATGGCGGGATTGCCGCCCGCCGCGCGGATTCGGTGGTGCAGATAGCCGACGACTTCCTTCCCTTGGAGCGGCTGGATCGCGAGCCGCAGATCCACGCGATCGACGAGTGCGGGCTCCGCCGCGATCGCGTCCGCGAGCGCGGGCGAGCCGACGAGAACGAGCGTCACGAGCCGCTTGTCCTCGTACTCGAGATTCAGCAGACCGCGCAGCTCGGCGAGCACTCCACGCTCCGCGAGCACCTGCGCCTCGTCGACGATCAGCACCGCGTTACGCCCATCCTCGCGCACGATCGCGAGCTGCTCGTAGACCTGCGCGAGTACCGCGCCCACATCGGAGGCCGGAGCCTCCACGCCGAGTTGTTGGGCCCAGCGCGTGAGCAGCCAGCGCATGTCGCTGATTCCGGGCATCGCCACCAGCATGCTCGCTTCGAACAGCTCCTCTTCGAGCGTTTGCAGCAGATGACGCACGAGCATCGTCTTCCCGACGCCGCCGCGGCCGGAGACGACGCACAGCCCCTTCGCCTGCATCGCCGCGCGGCGCAGTCGCTGCGTCGCATCCGCGAAGCCTCCGCTTTCGAAGTACCAGAGCAGCTGCGAGTCGCAGCCAAACGGATCGCGGTTCAAGCCGAACGTTGCGAGGTGCTCCACGGCGGACTCCAGTGGCTAGACGAAGGAGATTTTCTTCTTGCGGCGTACGGGCGCGGGCGCGGGCGTCGCTGCGACCGGCTCGGGGAGCGCTTCGCGCGCGCCTGGGAGTGGAGCGGGCGGATCGATCGCGGGCGGCTCCTCGCTAGGCGCGGGTTCCGCCTCTGCCTCGATCGTCGCCTCGGGGGCGGCTTCCGGTGCTTCGTCGTCGTCCGCGCGGAGCTCGTCGAAGGATTCGTACTGCGGCGCTGCGGGAACGGGTGCCAGCGCCTGCGCGGCCTCCGACTCGACCAGATCGTCGAACGATTCGAAGGTCTCTCCGGACGCCGTCGCGGCAGGCGCCTCGGGAGCGGTGTCGAGCTCCGCGAGCAGTTGATCGACGCCGCCGAAGCCCGGCTGCACGGCGCTCGCGGCCTCGAACTCGGCGCGCGCCCGCAGGCGGTCCCCCGCAACCAGATGAGCGCGACCGAGATCGAGACGCAGTGCGGCCTCCTGCTCGGCGGGTAGTGCGCCGGCACCGAGCGCTTCGGAAAGGTGCCCGATCGCGTCGCTGCAGCGTCCGAGATCCAGCGCGCACATCGCCATCAGATGCAGGCTCGCGAGCTTCCGGACTGGGTTTCTGAGCGAGACGCGGAACTCGCCGATCGCATCTTCGAGAAGTCCCATCTCTCGGTACGCGATCCCGAGGTCGTAGTGCGCCTCGGTATCGCCGTCGCCGACCTCGCGCTTCACACCTGCCTTGAATGCGGCGAACACTTCTTCGAAGGCGTGGCCGTCCGCGCGCTTCGCGCCGCTGTGCGTTGCGCCGTCATCGTCGAGCTCGCCCGAGAGCTCGGCGGCCAAATCGAAATCGGCACTTCCGAGCAGCGCGCCATCCGACTCTTCGGGGGCCGGGGAAAGCGTGACCGGCGCCGCGCGCTCGATTCGTGCGGGCGGCTGCACGACCGCCGCGAGCTGCGGCGCAGTGTCGTCCTCCAGCTCTTCGCTCGCGACCTCCGACGGCGCCTCCAGCTGGGGCTCGCTGCCGGGCAGATCGAGATCGAACGCGACACCCGGCTCCGCTGCCGACGCGGATGCCGACGGCGCGGCAACTTCGCGCGGCGCTTCGATCTCGCCGAGGCGCAGCTGCGCGCGCGGATGATTGGGCACGATCGTGAGCACGCGTTTGTAGAGCACCCGCGCTTCGTCTAGGAGCCCTTGCTCGCGATAGAACTCCGCTTCCTCGAAGTCTGCCTGGACGGCGGCCGCGCTCACGGAGGTCGCTTCGGCCCCTGCGTTTGCGGCGGGAGGTGCGGCGGGAGAAGCGAGCTCGAGCGCGTGCGAGGATTCGTCGGCGTCAAACGTGAAGTCGTCGTCTTCGCTCGCGGTTGCGTGCGTCTTCGGTGTTGCCAAAACCGGCACCACAGCGTCGCTTTCTGCATCCGCGAGGTCGCCCGAGACGTCGATCTCGATTCCGGAGAAGTCACCCGCGAGTTGGGTCGTCGCTGCGCCCTCGCGTGGCGCCGGCGTCGCGTCGTCGTCGAATCCCGTGTCGACATCGATGTCGATCTCGCCGGGATCGACGTCGTTCGCGTCCTCCGCGGAAACATCACCTGTGCTTTGGGGAGCGGGCACTAGCGCTGCCAGCGCCGCAGCCGCCTTGGCATCGAGCGGCGCGAGCAGCGCGCGCACGCGCTCGATGCCTGCTGCCTCGCCCGCTTGGGCGTAGGCCGTCGCCGCACGCTGCAGCGACGACGAAGCGTGGGGGCGATTGCCGATCGCCGCGAGCGACTCGCCCAATTTTTCGAGCGCGGGGCCACTGCCGGGCTCGACCCGGAGCGCGGCGCGCAGCGTCTCGATCGCGCGCTCGTGCTTGCCGTAGCGAGAGAACACGCTCGCCTCGGCCAGCAGCTGGTCGACGTCGGCATCGGGATCGAACTCGGCGACCTCGCTCGTGTCTTCGACGGGCTCCGCGCTCGGTTCGAGCGTCGCGTCTTCAGTCGCCGCAGCGGCGACCGCGTCTCCCGTGCCTCCACCGAGCTCGAACTCGGCGGAGTCGTCGAGGCCGAGCGAGGCGTCGAGCTCGGGATAGAGCTCGAGATCCGAAGCGTCGCCCTCGAGCACCACCGACTCGGAGTCGGGCACCTCGAACGCGTTCCCCGCGCCGTAGCGTTGAATGAGCTCGCGCGCGCGCTCCTCTTCCCCGCGCGCGCGGAAGCGTTCGGCAAGGCTGCGGAACACGTCGGCAGCGTCCTCGGTTTTCCCGCCGCGCTCGAGCGCATTGCCTAACAGCTCGAGCATCTCGAGATCGTCGGGCGTCGCGGCGAGGATCGTCCGCGCGGTGCTCACGGCCTTCGCGTCCGCGCCGCATTCGAGCGAGGCGCGCGCCAGGGGACGCAGCGTCTCGAGCCGATTCGGCGCGAGCTCGAGCGCACGCTCGAGCACCTTCACCTGCTCCTCGGTGTTGCGCTGGCGCTCCAGCTCGCGCACGACTTCGTCGTACTCGGCGAGCGCGTCCTCGGGCTTTCCCTCCGCCGCCAACAAGTTGGCGACCTTGAGTCGGCTCGACGTATTGGTCGGGTCGAGCGCCGCCATCCGGCGCAACAGATTCATCGCCTGCGACTTGTCGCCCGTGCGATGCGCGCCGTCTGCCGCGAGCTGGATCGCCTTCATCGCCTCCGAAGTGAGGCCCATGCGCTGATACAGCTCGCCGAGCTGCGCATGCACTTCGAAGCGCTTCTCGTCGAGCTTCGTGATCTGCTTGTAGAGCGCGACGGCCTTCGCGTCGAAGCCCTCGCTCGTGAATTGTTGGGCGACGCGCAGGTAAGCGTCGATCGCGTCTTGCGACCGCCCGAGCTTCAGGTGGAGGTCACCGACTTTCAGGCGGATGTTCGAATCCTTCGAATCCGCCTTCAGCAGGGTCTGGTAGTCCTCGAGCGCCTTGTCCAAAGCCCCGCGTTGCAGGTGCTTTTGGGCAGACTCGAGGATCTTCCGCTTGTTCACAGCCAACGAGCGCCCCTTCTCCGCCGACACGGCGCAGCGCACCGCCAAAGCGGGTGCGCTTCCCCCAATACGAAGGCGTATCGGGACGGCGGAGGGGCCTCTTGAGAACGGAGCGCCTGAAGGCGAGCCGCTCGCCGTAGGGTTCCCGCAGCGGCGGGATGCGCCTCCCTACTTGGCGAGCCGCCCGAGCAGGCCTTCGAGGCCGAGCCGGTAGCTGTCCGCGCCGAAGCCGGAGATGACCCCCACGCACACGCCCGAGATCAAGGAGCGCTGCCGGAACTCCTCGCGAGCGAAGATGTTCGAGAGGTGCACCTCGATCGCAGGCAGCGAGACGCCGGCCAGCGCGTCCCGTAGGGCGACGCTCGTGTGCGTCAAGCCGCCGGCGTTCACGATCAAGCCGTGGGCCCAGCCGCGCGCCTCGTGAATGCGGTCGATCAGGCCGCCCTCGTGGTTCGACTGAAAGCAGCGCACCTCGGCGCCGCGCGCGCGTCCGAGGGCCACCAGGCCGGCATCGATCTCAGCGAGGGTGGTGTTGCCGTAGAGCTCGGGCTCGCGTGCGCCGAGCAGGTTCAGATTCGGCCCATGGAGCACGAGGATGTTCGGCATGACGCGCACGGTAGCCGCCGAGGTGAGGCGCCGAAGCCCGCGCTCAGAGTTGGTCGCGGACCTCGAGGCTGTGTCGCCGCAGCAGATAACGGGCCTTGCCGAGGTTGCCCGTTGGGTCGAGCGCGAGCACGAAGAAGGTCTCACGGTCGAGCGCGCGTAGCACGACCTGCGTGCGCGCCATCCCGATCACCAGCTCCGCCAGCTCGCCGCCGTTCACGGTCGACGCAACCTTGCGCGCCTCGTCGAGCACGCGCCCGAACTCGACGCCGAGCAGCGTGACTTCGTCGCTCTCGCCGGCGCCGCCGACCTCCGCGATCGGGATGCCATCGGAGTTCATCAGCGCAACGCCGATGCAGCCCGGACACTGGGTCACGATCTCGCGCAGAATCGTCTCGAAGCTCATGCCGTTCGCCTCCGCAGATTGTCGAGCCAGCGAGAGAGCGTCGCGACGACGCGCTCGCGCCGCGCCTCGTCGAGGCGCGCCTCACGAAATTGCCCGCGCATCCGTGCCGCCGAACGCACCTCGCTCGCGCGTTCGCTCTGGCCCTGGCTCTCGAGCAGCGTCGCGATCGTCTCCGTCGCGAACGGCGATTCGGCGGCCGTCAGGTCGACGCCTTCGGGCACGCCGTCCTCCACCAGCTCGAGCGCCGCGGCCGCGACGTGGTTCGCGTCGTGCATCTCGTCGGGCTGCGCCTCGGCTGCGTCGAATGCGTTCTCCAGCTCGTCGTCGGCGAGCGCGGCGAGCGGCGCCGGATCGCCGAGGCCGATCGGCTCCGCGGCAATCACTTCGTGCTCATCCTCGAGCGCTCCGCCGAGTGCGACGTAGGCGCGCTCGAGGGCCCGGTGAGCGCCCACGAGATCGCCGCAGTCGATCAGTGCGAGCACGTGAGCCACCCGCGCGGCGGGGTGCGGTGCACCGGTTTCGAGCGCCGCCTCGGCGAACTCGCGCGCGCGTTCGGGCCGGCCCGCACGGCGCTCGCCCTCTGCGCGCGCAGCGAGTGCGGCGCTGTCGGCATCCCTCGATAGCGGTTCGCGCGTCACGGCCTCGCCCCCTTGCGCTCCGTCGGCGGAAGAATTTCTTCGGGACGCAGCGGCACCGTCTCGGCACGCCCGATCGAACGCAGCGCAACGAATCGGATCTGCTCGCCCCTCTTCTTCTTATCGGCGGATAGCGCATCGAGATAAGCCCGGCGCGGGAACGCGGGCAGCTCGGTCGGCAGGCCCGCGCGGGCGAGCAGCGCGATCACGCGCACGGCGCTGCCGGGCGTCGCGAAGCCTAGCTCCTCGCTGCGCCGCGCTGCGAAGGCCATCCCCATCGCCACGGCCTCGCCGTGCAACACACCCTTGAATTTCGTGAGCGTCTCGACTGCGTGGCCGAGCGTGTGCCCGAAATTGAGCAGCATCCGCTCGCCGGCCTCGCGCTCGTCGCGGCTCACCACCCCGGCTTTGATTGCGCAGTTGCGCGCGAGAAACGGCAGCACGATCTCGGGATCGAGGTCGAGCAAGCGCTCGAGTTCCCGCTCGAGGAGAGCGAACCCTTTCGCGTCGGCGATTACGGCGTGCTTCACGCCTTCGGCAAGGCCAGCGAGCAGCTCGCGGCGCGGCAGCGTCTTCAGCGTCGCGGCGTCGATCCAGACGAGCTGCGGCTGGTGGAAGGCGCCCACCAGGTTCTTGCCGCGCTTCACGTTTACGCCCGTCTTGCCGCCGACACTCGAGTCGATCATCGCGAGCAGCGTCGTCGGCACCTGCACGAAGCTGACGCCGCGCAACAGCGTCGCAGCCACGAAGCCGGCGAGATCGCCCACCACGCCCCCGCCGAGCGCGATCAGCACGCTGCTGCGATCAGCCTCGGCGGCGAGCAGTGCGTCGTAGAGCTTCTCCGCTTCGCGCAGGTTCTTGCTGCGTTCGCCGTCGGGGATCACGAAGCGTTTCGTGCGGATTCCTGCGGCCGTGAGCGAGCGCTCGACGGCCGGAGCCCAACGCTTGGCGACGGGCGGCACCGTGATCACGAAGGCCCGACTCGCACCCGTACGCTGCTTCACGGCGGCGCCGAGCTGGCCAAGCGTGCCGCTCCCGATGTGAATCGGGTAGCCGCGCTCACCGAGCTCCACGTTCACGGTGAGCATTCCCGGCATCGAAGCGCTCACGCGGGCGCTCCGCTCAGGCGAGCGGCGATCTCGCGCGCGATGCGGCGTGGGTTGCCTGCGTCCGCGTCCACGATGTGCTTCGCCTGCATGTACGCCGGCTCCCGCTGCGCGAGCAGCTCGCGCAGCGTCGCGAGTCGCCCCGCATCGTCCAGGCCCGCGAGCAGGGGCCGCGTCCGCCCCGTGCCGACTCGACGCGCGAGCGTCTCCGCGCGCGCCCTCAGATACACGACGATGCCGCTCGCCCGCAGGCGCTCCGCCGCCCCCGGCTGCGCCATCGCGCCCCCCCCGAGCGCAACCACGCCACCGAGCGCCGCAAGCTTCTCGATCGCCGCCCGCTCGCGCGCCCGGAACCCCAGCTCGCCTTCGCGCTCGAAGATCTCGGGAATCGCCATACCCGCTTCCTGCTCTACGACCGCATCCGAATCAAAGACCTTGCACCCAAGAATTTTCGCGAGCTCGGCCGCCACGCTCGATTTCCCAGCGCCCATCAGCCCCACGAGAAAGATCGTCCGCGCCATCGCCGCCATCTTAGTCGCGGCCCGCCGCGCAACGCGCAGCGATCTCGATGCCTTGCCGAATCCTCTGCCCGGCGAGCCCGAGCTTCGCCCTCACACTTCCATGCGCGCGCCCTGCCCCGCAAGCGAAGCGCGCAGCGGAGGCGGAGTCCTCGACGCCGAAGCGAAGTAAATCGAAAGAGTTCGTGACGCCCCTGACAACCAAAAGGCCCGGCATCGCCTACGCGATGCCGGGCCGAAGCCTGCACTCCCCGCTGTTACTTAAGACCCCAACTCGGGGTTCACCACGATGCGAGGTGTCACGAACACCAGGAGCTCCTGGCGAATGTCGCGCACTTCCTTGTTCTTGAAGGCGTTGCCGATCACCGGCACGCGGTGGAAGTACGGCACCCGGCTCTCGCGGTCGGCCGTTCGCACCACGTAGATGCCGCCGATCACGAGCGTCTGTCCGTCCCTCACGAGGGTCTCGGTCTTGGCCTGATTCTTCGCGATCGCCGGCGAGCCGGTCGGCGTCGGCACGCTGTCATCCGGTGCGTTCCGCTGCACTTCGATCTTCATGATGATGCTGCGGTCTGCAGTGATGTGCGGCGTGACGTCGAGCGCGAGCACTGCGTCGATGAACTCGAGCTTGGCGTCGCCGTCCTCGAAGGTCTGGAACGGGATCGACACGCCCTGCTCGATGCGCGCCTTGCGGTTGTCGAGGGTCACGACGCGGGGGCTGGAGATGACCTTGCCCTCGCCGTGGCTCTCGGCGCCGGCCAGCGTGAGATCGACATCGAAGCGCTCATCCAGGATGAACGCGCCGAGGTTGATCGCGCCGGTCGCGAGCTGGGTGATCGGGTTCGACACCGCGAAGCTGTTGCTCGCGTCGTCGGCGCCGAGGCCCGGCACGTTGCGCAGGCGGAAGCCATCGCTGCCGAGCGCCGAGCGCGGCGTGGTGCTGGTCAGCGGAGCGCTGTCCGGATCCCACGCGTCGGTGCGGCCCTGCACGCCCGCGCCCCACTTCGAGCCCACTTCTCGGAGGAAGTCGAGGTTCGCCTCGACGATCTTCGCTTCGACCATCACCTGCGGCGTCTGCGTGTCGATCGCCTTGATCAGCGCGGTCGCCTCGTCGATCACCGCCGAGATGTCCTTCAGAATGATCGTGCTGGTGCGCGCGTCGATGTCGACCGTGCCGCGAGCCGAGAGCAGCTTCTTCACGACCTTCGCCACTTCCTTGACGTTGGCGTAGTTCACCGGCTGCAGCTTCACGACGAGGTCTTCGAGCTTCTCCTTCGCGCGGCGTTCCTGGAGCCGCGCCTCCTCCTCGGCCTTGAGCACGTCGGCCGGTGCGATGCGCAGCACGTTGGAGATGCGCACGAAGCCGAGGCCCTTCGTCAGCAGGATCACGTCGAGGGCCTGGTCCCAGGGCACGTCCACGAGGCGGATCGTCACCTGGCCATTCACCTCGTCACCCGCGATCACGTTGAGCTCGGAGACTTCGGCGATCAAGCGCAGCACGTCGTCGACTTCCACGTCCTTGAAGTCGAGTGAGATGCGCCGACCCGTGTAGACCTTGCCGCTGATCAGGCCGCCTTCCTCGAGCTCGTCGATCGAGCCATTCGTCTCGAGCGAAGCCGGCGCCTGCAGCTGCACGGGCTCGGCCGCGACTTGCGGAGCGCTCGCCGCGGCCTTCGCCGCCGGCGTCGCGATCGGCTCTTCGACAGCCGCCGCCATCACCGGCACCGGCGCCGCCTTCGCGCTGTTCGGGAAATCGATCACCAGCATCGCGCCGTTCTGCTGCACGTTGGGCTTGACGCCCGCTGCACGCGTGATCACGACGCGAACTTCCGGCTTGCTCATCTCGGGCTGATCGAATGCGGTGACTAGCGAAACCGCACCCGGATTCTCGGGCGCGATTCGCACCTGCGCGGACGGGTCGATGGTCGCACCGCTGATGCGCAGGACGAACGTCTCCGCGTCCGGCTCCCAGGCGCTGTAGCTCGCCGTGCCATCGCTCACGACCACCACGCGGTCGCGCTCGGCGGACGTATCGAACTGCACGCCCAGCACGGTCTGCTGAGCCGGCTCGGCCAGCGCCACTTCTTCCTCGGGCATCGCGGCAGGCTGCGGCGCCGCCGCCTCTTCCATCGGGGCGTCCGAGCTCTCCTCGGTAACCGCGACGGCGGTCGGCTCACTCACCGGCAGCGAAGCGCCGAGTGCGACCGACAGGCCACCCGCGAGCGCCTGAGAAGTCTGTGCCGGGAAGCTGGTGACGCCGCTCGCGGCGTCGATCACGACGCGCACCTTGGCGTCGTGTTGTGCGACGCGAACGCGCGAGATCAGCGCGCTGCCGACCTCCGTCTTCGCGGGCACGCCAGCGGCCGTGAGGCTCGGCAGGTCGATCACGAGGCGGAGCGGATCCGCCACCGTGAACACATCCGCGCCGTCGATGCGACCGTTCGCCGTCAGCTCGACGACGACGCCGCCATCGGCCTCGCGCGCCGAGACGCCGGTGAGCTTCGTCGCGGGCGAAGCTGCCGCCGCGGCATCTGCCGCGACGCGCGCGGCGTCTTCTGCAGCGAGCTGTGCGCTCGAAGCATCCGAAGCGCTGCGCTGCGCCCACGGATCTTGCGAAGCGTCGCTCGCAGCTTCCGAGGACTCGCCCTCACTCGAGGCGAGCCCAATCTCGTCGGACGAACTCTCGTCCTCCGAGGCCATCGGCTGCGGCGCCGATGCACAGCCTAACACCAGCGCGAACGCCAGCGAAGCGACTGCGCGGGTGAGAACCCCACTCATCAGGTTGTTGCGAAGTGCGGACATCGTGCTCACCCTCCAGTGCTCTGCCGAATGCGCATCTCGATCTCTTTCTCGGTCTTGTCGCCATGGAAATCGACGTAAGACTCGAGGACCAGCAAGGACGCATCACCGATTTCAGTGACGACGCCGTCGTTCTTTCCGATCCGGTCGCCCGTCTTCACGACGTAGGCCTGGCCCGACGGATCGAGGACCAGGGCGCGGCGGCGGTCGGCCTGCCACACGACACCGGAGATCGTCAGCTGCCCGAGCTCGAATTCCTCGAGCGGGCTTGCGACGTCCGAGGTGTCGTCGTTCAGCTTGTCCTTCACGAAGGAGCGGAACGGGTCGCGTTTGCCCGACGGGTCGTAGCGGTAGCCGACGACGGCCACGCCGTAATTCGTGCGGCTAGCGGCTCCGGCGGGCGCAGCCTTGCCCGCAACGGGTGCGGGAGCCTGCTTCTTGGCGGCCTCGCCCCGTGCGACAGAGGCGGCACGCGCCTTGTCGAAGTCGGAGCTCGTCGCCGTCGGCGCCTGCTCCTGACAGCCCGCGAGCGCGAGCGCAGCAGCCAGCGCGGCGATGCGCGCGGTCTTCGTCATCCCTGGCCCCCCTTCCCCTTGGCAGCGGCACCCGCGCCGGGGCGCTTCGCGCCGGGCTTGCCCGGTTGCTCAGCTCCGGCCGCCGCCTCCTCTTCGTCGATGAAGCGGAACGTCGTCGCCCGGCCAGCGACCTTGAGCAGAGTCGAGTCGTCGCTCTCGCGCGCGATCGAAACTTCCATCTCGCCCATGTTCACGATGCGTGGCAGTCGGGAGATGTCGTCGAAGAAGCGAGCGATGTCGTGGTACCGGCCCGTGAACTCGAGCTCGATCGGTACCTCGGCATAGAACGCCTTGCGCACTTCGGTGTTGGGCTTGAACGACTTGAACTCGAGACCCGCGTTCTTGCCGAGGCTCGACACGTCGGTCAGCAGACCGGGCAGCTCCTTGTCGTTCGGCAGCTGCCGCAGCGCTTCCTTCAGCCGGCGATCGAGCGCAGCGATCTCTTCCTTCACCTGCGCCTCGTTGCCGGCCACCGCGCGCACTTCGGCGAGGCGCCGCTGAAGCTGCAGCTGCTGCTCGCGCGCCGCCGCGCGCTCGGCGCGTGCGGGCATGAAGAACAGGTAGCCGTAGGCGCCGAGCACGAGCGCGCAGAGCGCGGGCGCGACGCCGAGGCGCACACCGCGCGGCAGCTTCGACAGCTTGTCGAACTGCGCCTGATATTTGTCGAGACCGAGATCCATCTCTGCCTCCTACCGCGCAGCGAAGGCGGGCGCATTCGCGCTCGCCGCCGCCCGCTTCGTGGCCGCTGCATCGTCCGCATCGGGTGCGACGCCGCTCGTGAGCGTCGCGGACATCTCGAACGCGTTGAGCTTGTAGCCGTCGACTTCCTTGGCCTCGGTCTGCAACAACTCGACGTCTTCGAAGTAAGGCGACGCGTTCATCGCGGTCAGGAACAGCGCGACCAACTCGTTGTCGAGGCTGACTCCCTGCACCGTGAGCTTCTGGGCCCGCACTTCCATCTGCGTCAGCCACATGCGGTCCGGCAGATGCGTCGCGACCTCGTCGAAAAGGTGCACCGGGCCACTGCGCGCGAGCGAGAGCTCGTCGATCACCTTGAGCTTCTTCTCGATGTCGGCCTTGGCGGCGCGGAACTTCTCGACCTGCGCGAGCTGCGGCGCATAGCGGTCGATGTCCTTTTGGATGCGTGCGGCCGCCGTCTTCGCCGTGGCCACTTCGCTCCGATACCACCAATGATGCGCGGCCGAGAGCGCGACCGTGGCCGCGACCGCTGCGCTCATCACCAGCAGGAACTGGCGCGCCGAAGCCTTGCGCCGCTCCTCACGAACCGGGAGTAGGTTGATCGTGATCATCAGTCGTTCATCCTTCGCAGCGCGAGGCCGATGGCGACGGCGAGCGCCGGGCTCATGTCCTCGAGCATTCGCGCGTCGAGGCTTCCGGCTGGCACGATCCGCGCGAGCGGATTGAGGCGCTCCACCGGCAAGTTCGTCTTGCCTTGGAACGCGCTCTCGAGCCCGGAAACCTGAGAACCACCGCCTGACAGCAGCACGCGGCTGATGCGGCTCTCGGCCGCCGTCGCCGCAAAGAAGTCGAGCGAGCGGCTGATCTCGCCGAGCACCGTGTCGGTGACCTGGCGGATCGAATCCTCCACTTCCTGCGGAACCACTTCCTGGCTCTCTTCGTGGCGCGAGCCGCCGACCTTCATGCGCTCGGCTTCTTCCCAGCTCACCGAGAGCGCCTTCTGGATCTCTTCTGTGTAGGCGTTGCCACCGGTCGAGATGTCGCGCGTGAACGCCGGCGCCCCGCGCGACAC
>JANNKN010000002.1:0-19566 GCA_031396315.1 Deltaproteobacteria bacterium | reverse complement strand
GGCTCGGCGGCGTGCTGCTGCCGTTCCCGTTCATCAAGCTGATCGACGTGGGTCTCGTGACCGTCGGTTGGGTCTGAGGAGTCGCCCCATGCTGGCTCAGCTGCGTCCTGCGCTCGTGATCTTCGTCCTCCTCACGGCGCTCACCGGTCTCGCTTATCCGGCCGTGGTGACCGTGCTCGGGCAGGTGCTGTTCGGCGAGCAAGCGCATGGCAGCTTGCTCCGCGACGGCGAGCGAGTGGTTGGCTCTGCGCTGATCGGCCAGCCCTTCTCGGACCCGCGCTTCTTCTGGAGCCGGCCGTCCGCAACGGGGTCCGTGCCGTACAACGCCGCGGCGTCTACAGGCTCCAATCAGGGCCCGTCGAATCCGGCGCTGCACGACGCGGTGCAGGCTCGCATTGCCGCACTGCGTGCCGCGGACCCGAGCGCGAGCGGCGCCGTGCCGGTGGATCTCGTGACGGCGTCGGGGAGCGGCCTCGACCCGCACATCACGCCTGCGGCTGCGTTCCATCAGGTCCCGCGCGTCGCGCGCGCCCGCGGACTCGCCGAAGACGAGCTGCGCCGCAGAGTCGAGGCGCGAATCGAGGAACGCACGCTGGGTGTGCTCGGTGAGCCACGCGTCAACGTGCTACTTCTGAATCTCGACCTGGAGCGAGACTGAGCTCCAGCTCTCGCGAGGCGCGGCGATGAGCGACCCCGTTCCGCGTCCCGACCCTGACGCCGTGCTGAAACGCGTGCAGCACGAGGAAGCGCGCGCCGCACGCGCCAAGCTGAAGATCTTCTTCGGCTTCGCACCCGGCGTGGGCAAGACCTACCGGATGCTGCAGGTCGCGCGCGATTTGGTGATCGAAGAGAAGCCCGTCGACGTGGTCGTCGGCCTCGTGGAGACGCACTCGCGCTTCGACACGGAGGCGCTGCTGCTCGGGCTCGAGATCCTGCCGCGTCGCGCGGTTGCGTACCGCGGCCGCACGCTCGACGAATTCGACCTCGACGGCGCGCTCGCGCGAAGGCCTCGACTGTTACTGCTCGACGAGCTGGCACACACCAACGCGCCGGGCTCGCGGCACGCGAAGCGCTGGCAGGACGTGCTCGAGCTGCTCGACGCGGGCATCGACGTCTTCACCACCGTCAACATCCAGCACGTCGAGAGCTTGAACGATGTGGTCGCGCAGATCACCGGTGTGCAGGTGCGCGAGACGATTCCAGACTCGATCCTCGAGCGTGCAGACGAGATCGAGCTCGTCGACATCGCGCCCGAGGAGCTGCTCGCGCGTTTGCGCGAGGGCAAGGTCTACCTGCCCGAACAGGCGCGGCGCGCCGCGGATCAGTTCTTCCGCCATGGCAATCTGCTCGCGCTGCGCGAGCTCGCGCTGCGCCGAATCGCACAGCACGTGGACGACGACGTGCGCGAATTCCGCGAGCAGCACGGCGTGGTCGAGACCTGGCCGGCCGGTGAGCGCATCCTCGTCTGCGTCGGCCCGGCGCCGAGCAGCGCGCGCCTGATTCGCTCGGCCTGCCGGATGGCGGCTGGGCTGCGCGCGCCCTGGGTCGCGAGCTACGTCGATACGCCGGCACTGGGCGGCATGAGCGAGCCCGATCGCGTGCGGCTCGAAGCGCATCTCCGGCTCGCGGAGTCGCTCGGCGCAACGATCGTTCGGCTCTCGGGAACCCGTGTCGGCGAGGCGTTGCTCGATTGGGCGCGCAAGCAGAACGTGACGCGCATCGTGATCGGAAAGCCCACCCACTCGCGGCTGCGCGATCGCCTGCGCGGCTCGCTGCTGGACGACGTCGTGCGCGGCAGCGGCGAGATCGACGTCCTCGTGATCTCGGGTGACGACGACGGGCCGCGCAACGAATCGCCCGAGCACACGCTGCAGGACGCCGTACCCGCGAAGTCGTGGTGGCTCGCGACGGCACTGATCGCTGGCACGACCGCGATCGCCGCGATCCTGCACCGCTGGCTGCACGTGCCGGACGTCGAGATGCTCTACCTGCTCGCCGTGATGACGGCTGCGGTGTTCCTCGGGCGCGGGCCCTCGTTACTCGCGGCTGCTCTCGGTGTCGCGGCCTACGACTTCTTCTTCGTCACGCCGGTTCTCACCTTCCGCGTCGCGGACGTCCGCTTCCTGATGACCTTCGCCATGATGTTCGGCGTCAGCTTCCTCTTGAGCGAGCTCGCCACGCGCTTGCGCAGACAAGAGCGGGATGCGCGTGCGCGCGAGGAGCGCACCGCCGCGCTCGTCGCGCTCTCGAGCGAGCTCGGCAGCGTGGTCGCGCTGCCCGACGCAGCGCTGCGCGTCGCGCGCCTCGCCGCGCGCACCTTCGACGCGAGCGCTGCGGTGCTCGCACTCGATGCGAGCGGGAAGCTGGAGCGCATCGCCGCGCATCCCGCGAACGCCGGGCTCGATTCCAACGAGCTCGCCGTGTCGCGCTGGGCGCTCGAGAACGCCCGCATGGCGGGCGCAGGGACGGACACGCTCCCCGGAGCGCGCTCGCTCGCGATTCCGCTCGGCCCCACGCGCGAGCCGATCGCCGTTCTCGCGCTGATTCGCAACGCAGCTGCACCGCTCGGCGCCGATCAGCGCGGATTCCTGTTGGCCTTCTGCCGGCAGGCGGCGATCGCGCTCGAGCGCACGGTGCTGGCCGAGCGCGCTGGCGCCGCCTCGGTGCGCGCGCGCACCGAGGCGATGCGCAGCTCGTTGCTCGCCGCCGTCTCGCACGATCTGCGCACGCCGCTCGCGGCGATCACCGGCGCGGCTACATCGCTGCGCAATGTCTCCGAGCTCGGGGCAGGCTCACAGCGCGAGCTGATCGAGACCATTTGCGATGGCGCGGAGCGGCTCGAGCGCCTCGTCACCAACCTGCTCAGCATGACGCGGCTCGAATCGGGCGCCGTCGCGCTGCGACGAGAGTGGGTGCCGCTAGACGAGATCGTCGGCTCGGCGTTGACCGCGCTGGACAAAGTGCTCGCGCATCGCGAGCTGCGCGCCGTGCTCGATCCAGATCTTCCGCTGCTGGCGGTGGACCCGATCCTGATCGAGCAACTGCTCGTGAACCTGCTCGAGAACGCGCTGCGCTACGCGCCCGAAGGTGCGCTCGAGATCCGCGCGAAGCGCTGCGACGGCGAGGTCGAGATCACGGTCGCGGATCGCGGGCCGGGCCTGCCGCCCGAAGTGCGCGCGCGGCCGTTCGAGAAGTTCGTGCGTGGCGCGGGTGCGCGCGGTCCCGGAGTCGGCCTCGGGCTCGCGATCTGTCACGGCATCGCGACCGCGCATGCTGGCTCGATCGTTGCGGAGCCGCGCGCCGGAGGCGGCACGCTGTTTCGCGTGCGCATTCCCGCTGGCGAAGCGCCGCCGCTCGCCGCGCCCGCGGAGGACCGAGCGCCGTGACGAGCGATCTCCCCGTCGTGCTCGTGATCGAGGACGAGCTGGCCGTGCGGCGCTTCCTGCGCGTATCGCTCAGCGCGCACGGCTTCCGGGTGGTGGAAGCGGAGAGCGGCGAGACGGGTCTCTCCCTCGCGGCCGCAAACAACCCGGCCGTCGTCTTGCTCGATCTCGGCCTGCCCGACATCGACGGCGTCAGCGTGACTCGGCGGCTGCGGGAATGGAGCCGCGTCCCGGTGATCGTGATCTCCGCGCGCGGGCGCGAGGACGACAAGGTGACGGCCCTCGACGCGGGCGCAGACGACTATCTGACGAAGCCCTTCGGCGTGAACGAGCTGCTCGCGCGCATCCGCGTTGCGTTGCGACACGCGCACGGCAGCGCGTCGGCGGATGACGCGACGCTTCAGCTGTCGGGACTGTGCATCGACCTCGCGCGCCGGACCGTCTCCGTCGATGGCCGCGAGGCACACCTCACGCCGCTCGAGTTCAGGATCTTGGCCTTGCTCGCGCGCAACGCCGGGAAGGTCCTTACACATCGCCAGATCCTGAACGAAGTCTGGGGCCCCGGGCACGCGGGCGAGAATCACAACGTGCGCGTACACGTCGCCGAGCTGCGCAAGAAGCTGGAAGCGGATTCGACGCGCCCGCGGCGCCTGATGACCGAACCAGGCGTCGGCTATCGATTGCGCGATCGCGAGGACGAGAGTTAGGGCTCGGCCGCTACGCCAGCGGCAATGCGAAGGAATCGTCGATCGGCTTGCGCGTCGCGAAGAACGGGCCGAGCACCTTCTGCAGCTCGTCCACCGTCCACGGCACGTCGTGCTCGTGATCGAGCGCAGGCTTCGGCGCGGCGTAGACGCGCACGTGCTTGCCCCACATCTGGATCACGTTGCCGGAAACATGCTGCGCGTGCGGCGACGCGACCCACGCGACCACCGGGCCGATGTGCTCGGGGGCGAACGTGTCGAAGCCCGACTCGGGCTTCTGGAAGATCTGCGCCCAAGGGCCCGACATCGTCATGCGCGTGCGCGCGCGCGGCAACACGATGTTGGCGGTCGCGCCCATGCGCTGGCATTCGCGCGCCGCGGAGAGCGTCAGGTGCGTGACCGCAGCCTTGGCCGCCGCGTAATTCGCCTGGCCGAGCTGGCCCATCATGAACGAGTCGGACGCAGTACTGATCAGGCGCCCGTAGATCGGCTGGCCGCCGTTCGCCTTCTGGCGGTCGCGCCAATAGGCGAGGGTGTGCCGGATCATGCAGAAGTGGCCCTTGGCGTGGACGCGCAGCACCGAGTCCCACATCTCCTCGGTCATCTTCTGAATCATGCCGTCGCGCGAGAAGCCGGCGTTGTTGACGAGGATGTTGAGATCGCCGAAGGCGTCCACCGCGCCCTTCACGATGCGCTCGGATTGCGCCCAATCCGCCACGTCGCCGAACGCGGCGATCGCCTTGCCGCCAGCCGCCTCGATCTCGCGCACGACCGCGCGCGCCGGCGCATCGCTCGAACCGCTGCCATCGGCGTTCGTGCCGAGATCGTTCACCACGACGCACGCGCCTTGGCGCGCGAGCTCGAGTGCCTCGATGCGTCCGAGCCCCGAGCCTGCGCCCGTGACGATCGCGACTTTCCCCGTGAGCACTGACATGTCGATCTCCCTAATCGCTAGCGCGCCGCAGCGCGCATCAGATCCGCTCGATGAGCGTGGCCGTGCCGACCGCAGCCCCGCAGCACATCGTGATCAGCGCCGTGCTCTTGCCCGTGCGCTCGAGCTCGTGCAGTGCGGAGACGATCAGCCGCGCGCCGGTCGCGCCGACCGGATGGCCGAGCGCGATCGCACCGCCGTTCGGGTTGACGCGCGCGGGATCGATCTCCGGGAACGCGCGCTGCCAGGCGAGCACGACCGCCGCGAACGCCTCGTTGCACTCGAACACGTCGATGTCGCGCAGCGACAGCTTGCTCTTCGCGAGCAGCTTCTTCGTCGCGTCGATCGGGCCTTCCAGGATCAGTGCGGGGTCGCTGCCAACCACGACGTCGTGAAGGATGCGCGCGCGCGGGCGCAGGCCGTGCGCTCGCGCCTTCTCGGCGCTCATGTAGAGGAGGCCCGCGGCGCCATCTGAAACCTGAGAAGAGTTGCCCGGCGTGTGAATGCCGTCGGGTTGCACGGGCTTGAGCGCCGCCAGGCCCTCGCGCGTGGTCGCGCGAATTCCTTGGTCCGCACTCACGCGCCGTGTCGCGCCCGTCGGCTTGCCATCGTCCCCAACAACTGGGGCCTCGATCGGCAGGATCTCGCGCGCGAAGGTTCCCGCGGCGGTCGCTTTCGCCGCGAGCTCCTGCGAGCGCAGTGCGAATGCATCTGCCTGATCGCGCGTAATTCCCCACTTCTTGGCGATGCGCTCGACCGCGATGAACTGCGAGAGCGGCTCGTCCCAGGTGAAGCCCGGCGGAATGAAGAAGCCCGGACCGTTCATCACGTTCGCGCCGAGACCGACGTGGCTCATCAGCTCGATGCCGCAGGCGATGCCGCAATCGATCGAGCCGCCCTTGATCAGCGCGCTCACCAGGTTGTTCGCTTGCTGACCCGAGCCGCACTGCACGTCGATCGTGGTGCCCGCGGTCGAGTAATCGTCGTGCACCGCGCCCAGCCAAGCGTGGCGCGTGATGTTATTGGACTGCTCGCCCGCCTGCGTCACGCAGCCGCCAATGATTTGTTCGACGTCGCGCGGCGCGATGCCCGCTTTGTCGACGAGCGCGCGCTGCACGAGCCCGAGCAGCTGTGCCGCGTGGAAGCCCGAGAGCTCGCCCTTGCCGAGCTTGCCGCGCGCGAGCGGCGTACGAAGCGCCTCGACGATCACCGCATCTGCCATTTCGATCTCCTTGGGGACGTTCTAGGCGCGGCCGAGGATCAACGCGCCGGTCGGAACGCCGACGCCGCTCGTCACGAGTACGTGGTCGGCCTTCTTGGGTTGGTTGATGCTCTTGCCGCGCACGAGGCGCGCGCCCTCGGCGATGCCGTTGACGCCGTGGATGTAGGCCTCGCTGAGCAGGCCGCCGTGCGTGTTGTTGGGGAGCCTGCCGCCGATCTCGAGCGCGCCGTTCTTGATGAAGTCCTTCGCCTCGCCCTTCTTGCAGAAGCCGAACGACTCGAGCTGCATCAACACCTCGGGTGTGAACGCGTCGTAGAGGATCGTGGCGTCGATGTCCTCGGGCCCGAGCTTCGACTGCGCGTAGACCTGCTTGCCCGCCAGCTCCATCTCGGGCAGCGCCGCCATGTCGGGGCGGTAGAAGCTCGTCATCTGCTCCTGGCCCGCGGCGGAGGCCTGCGCGACGCCGCGGATGATCGCGGCCGGCTGCTTCAGATCGCGCGCGCGCTCGGGCGTCGTGATCAGCAGCGCACAGCCGCCGTCGGTCTCCTGGCAGCAGTCGTAAAGGCGCAGCGGATCGGCGACCCAGCGCGCGGCAAAGTACTGCTCCCGCGTCAGCGGCTGCTGATAGAACGCGGCGTTCGGGTTGGTCGTCGCGTGCTTTCGCGTCGCGATCGCGATCGTCGCGAGATCCTCGTGTGTGGCGCCGTACTCGTGCATGTAACGCTGGGCGCACAGCGCGACCCAAGATGCCGGCGTGAGCATTCCGAACGGCATGTACCACGACCAATGAATCAGGTCGCTCGTAATGAGATTGCCGCTGACGCCCTGGCCCATGCGCTGGCCCGAGCGCCCGTTCAGCGCGCGGTAGACGACCACGGTTTTCGCTGCGCCCGTCGCCACCGCCATCGCGGCTTGATGCACGAGCCCGACGCACGCACCGCCTCCATAAGCGATGCGGCTGAACAGCGTCAGCTCGCCGATTCCGACCGTGCGCGCGACTTCGACCTCGTCGTTCGAATCCATCAAGAACGTGACGAGGCCATCGACGTCGGTCGGTTTGAGCCCCGCGTCGTCGATCGCGCCCCGCACCGCCTGAGAAGCGAGGCTCAGCTCCGACACGCCGGAGTTCTTCGTGTATTTCGTCTGCCCGATGCCGGCGATCGCGGCCTCGTTGTTCAGTGTGATGGGCATTCGCGCCTCCAACTTTCGAGGCGTCCCGAGGTGCCGATGCCACTGTTCGACTTCGCTCGGCTTCGCCTCGCTGTGCGCGCCGAAGCGGCGCGTACGAGGGCTTCGCCCTCTCGCCCTCGCTTCGCTCGGGCTGCGCGCTTCGCTTGCGGTGTGATGGGCATTCGCGCGGCTCCCTAAGCGCTCGGCAGCTGCACGCGCACCTTGGCGGTGACGTGGCTGCCCCAAGAGTTGTTGCCGGCGACTTCGATCTCGACGAGCTCGGCACTCGCCGAGAGCACCTTGCCGCGCAGCTTCAGCGTGTCGCCCGGCATGCACGGGCCGCCGAGCTTGAGCCAGACGCCCTTCACGACCGCGTTCGGGCCGGTCCAGTCCGTCACGTAGCGACCGACGAGACCCTTCGTCGTGAGAATGTTCATGAACATGTTCGGGAGGCCCTGCGCCTGCGCGGCCGCCGGGTCGTGATGCACCGGCGTGTAGTCGCGCGATGCAATCGCGCCGCCCGACACGAGCGTGGCCGTTACGGGCAGATCGAGCGGCGGCAGCGTGTCGCCCGGCTTCACGTCTGAGAAGCGCAGCGTCGGCTTCACTGCGCCACCTGCTTGGCCGAGATTTCCGGCCCGGCTGAGATCTCCGGAAGGCCGCGCTGCGCGATGTCGGCGCCGAGCGCCGCGAGCTGGATCGAGGCGCCGCCGAGCGCGAGCTCGAGCCCCTTCGACCACAGGAAGTAGCGGTGGATCGGATAGTCGACATCCGAGCCGATGCCGCCGTGGAGATGCAGCGCCGCGTTCACGATGCGCGCCCCGCCTTCCGCCGCCCAGATCTTCGCGACGCGCGCCTCGCGCTCCGCGGGCAAGCCCTGCGCGAGCCGCGACGCGGCGCGCCACAGCGTCCAGCGCATCGCCTCGAGGTCGATGAACGCATCGGCCTCGCGGTGCTGGACGCCTTGGAAGATGCCGATCGGCACGCCGAATTGGATGCGCTCGCGCGTGTATTCTGCCGTGATCGCGAGCGCGCGATCACAGACGCCGGCGTGCAGCGCGGCGAGCGCAGTGAGCGCGCGCGGGTGGAGCCAGCGCAGGATCGCAGTGCCGTCGGCAGGCAGGCGCGCGTCGTCGGCCACCCGTACCCCGCTCAGCGTCACGTCGAACAGCGGCTGGCCCTCGGACATGACGCGGCCGCCCTGCGACATGCCGTCGCCCGTCGTCTCGACCAGGAATACCGCGATGCCGTCGCTCGTACGGGCAGGAATTAGGATCGCGCCCGCCCTTCGCGCATGCGGCACGAAGCGCTTCGCGCCCTCGAGCAGCCAACCGGTGCCTTCGCGGCGCGCGGTCGTCGCGGGCGCGAGCAGATCGGCGCTGCCTGCGTCGTCGAGCGCAGCCGTGAGCAGCACCTCGCCGCTCGCGACGCGCGGCAGCCAGCGCGCTTGCTGCGCCGCACTTCCGAATTGGGCGAGGGGCAGCGCGCCGAGCACGAGCGCCGCGAACGCCGCGTTCGGCATCACCGCGTGGCCGAGCTCTTCCAGCAGCACACACAGCTCGAGGAAGCTCATGCCCATGCCACCGTGCGCCTCGGGGATCGCGATCCCGAGCAAGTTCGCTTCGGCGAGCTGCTTCCAGATCGCAGCCTCGAGCCAGTCGGGCGTGCGCTCGGCCGCGCGCAACCGCTCCTGCGTCGCCTCGCGCTGGAGGATCTCGCGCGCGAGGCCGCGAATCGTCTGTTGCTCGTCGGTCGCTTCGAAGTCCATCTCGTTACGGCGCCGCCCTGAAGAACGGCAGCTTGAAGCCGTCTTCATCGGTGTGAATGAAGCACTGCACGCGCATGCCGATGCGCACGTCCTTGGGGTCGCAGCCGACGAGGTTCGAGAGGATGCGCTCGCCTTCCTCGAGATCGATCAACGCCGCGACGATCGGGTAGTCGTAGCCGGGGAACTGCGGGTAATGCATCGTCGTGTGACTGTGCAGCGTGCCGCGACCGCTCGCGGCGATCGCATCCCAGTCGAGCGAGCCGCAGGCGTCGCACATCGGGCGTGGCGGATGGCGCAGCTTGCTACAGCTCTTGCAGCGCTGGATTGGCAGATGGTTCTGCTGGGCGACCTCCGTCCACCACCAGCCATTGTCGTGGCCCATCGGCGGCTTCAGGCGCGATGGCTTCGCGGGCTGCGCGCTCGCACCCGCCGGCGCCGCTGCGCGCGGCGCGTCCTTCGGAATGAACTTCAGCACGCGGAACGTCTGCCAGCCGACCTCGGCGCCCGCCTGATCGGTGAAGCGCGTGCGTGTCGTGATGAAGTAGCCGACGCCGGCGCCGGTCGATTTCTCGTCGCTGATCTGCTCGATCAGAGTCTCTGCAGTGACCGAGTCGCCCGGCTTCAAGTAGCGGTGGAACGCCTGCTCCGTGTCGGTCCCCAACACGCCCGTGTAGCCCGCATCGGTCAGGATCTTGTGGAGGCGATGCTCTTCGTTCTGGGGTTCGTCGTAACCCTCGTGCATTTTCCAGCCCTGCATCGTCCAGGCATCGAGCATCATCGGCGGCGCGACGATGCCGCCGAACGGGCTCTGCTGCGCGACCGACGCGTCGAGATAGACGCCGTTCGCGTCACCCATCGCGTCGCACCACTGGCGGATCATCGGCTCGTTCACGGCGTCGCGGCCCGTGAACTTCGGGCCGATCGGCTTGCCGACGAACGCTCGGATGCGCGCCTCGAGCTCGTGCTTCTGTTCCGGGGTCAAGGGCATGCGGAGGTTCCTCGCCGAACGCGGCTTCTCGGTTCAGCGGCGCGAGCGCGGCTGGCCGAGGCCGACCTGCGCGATGATGTCGCGCTGCACTTCGTTCACGCCGCCGCCGAAGGTGTTCACCATCGCGAGCCGGTAGGCGCCTTCCATCAGGCCGTCGGTCACCGAACCGGGCTGGCCTTGGCGGGCGATGCCGAGCTGCTCGGTGATCTCGAGCAGCAGCCGATAACAATCGATCACCATCTCGGTGCCGAATACTTTGACGGCAGAAGCATCGGCCATGCCGGGCGTGCCCTTGTCCATCAGCCAGGCGCTGCGCCAGTTGAGCACCTTCAGCGCGTCGAGCTTTGCGTAGACGCGCGCGAGGTTCGTCTGCACCCACTGCAACTCGGCGACGCGCCCGCCGCCGGGCCGCTCCGTCGCGCGCGCCCAAGCGACGACCTCTTCGTACACGCGCTCGAGCGAGGCCGGCATCGCGAGTGTGATGCGCTCGAGATTCAACTGGCCCGTAATGAGTGTCCAGCCGGCGTTCACCGGGCCGACCGTGTTCGCGATCGGCACGCGCACGTCCTCGTAGTACGTGACGTTCGTGCGTTCGCCGCCAATCGTCGTGATCGGAGTCGCGCCGAAGCCTCTCGCCGACGTGGGCACGAGAATGATCGAGATGCCCTTGTGCTTCGGCGCATCGGGATCCGTGCGCGCGGCGAGCCAGATGTAGTCCGACGCCTGCGCGTGCGTGGTGAAAACCTTCTGGCCGTTGATCACCCACTCGTCGCCGTCGCGGATCGCGCGCGTCTGCAGCGAGGCGAGGTCGGTGCCGGCCGACGGCTCCGAGTAGCCGATTCCGAAGAGCATCTCGCCATCGCGAATGCGCCCTAAGAAGTGCGACTTCTGCTCCTCGGTCCCGTATTTCATCAGCATCGGGCCGACCGTGTTCACCGTAATCAGCGGGAGCGGCGCGCGCGCGCGCCAGGTCTCGTCCCAGAAGATGAATTGCTCGAGATGGCTGCGACCTTGGCCGCCCCACTCGCGCGGCCAACCGATCGTGAGCCAGCCGTCCTTGCCCATGCGGCTCATCGCTTCGCGAAACGCCGGGCCGCCGAGCTGGTCCCACTCCGCGTCGAGCCGGGCGCGCAGGTCGCCGGGCGCGAACAGCTCGCGGTAATAGGCGCGGATCTGCGCGCGAAGGGATTCCTGTTCGGGAGAGAGGTCGATCCGCACTGCGGCCTCGAAAGCGGCGTGAATGTTTTTGTAACGTGTTCTAAATTAGAGCTTGGCCCAAGCCAGGCTGGCTGTCCAGCGCTAGCGCGGCTCGAGCAGCAACTCGATCGACTCCTGCATGCGCTGGGTCACGGCGCCGATCGAGTGCAGCCCGCTCGCCCAGCCAATCAGCGACGAGAACCAGACGTGCTGAAGCACGAGCGCAATGCGGCGCTCGCGCTCGCTGCCGATGGGCTCGGACAGCGGCGCCACGACGTCCGGAACCTCCCCGCGCAGCGCTGCTACGACCATGCGCGTCATACGCAGGTGGAACGCTGCCTGCTGCACCGCGCTACTCGCGTCGCTGGCCGCGATCGCGCGCAGCACCGCGCGCGCAAAATTCGGGCGCCGCGTGAGGCCGCGCGTCGCACGCGCGAACAGTTCGACGAGCCGCTCGCTCGCACCCTCACCCCGAGGTGGCCGCTCCGCCATCACGCGTAACAACTGCGCGCTGTCCTCATTGATCGCGAACAGCAGCATGTCTTCCTTGCTGCGGAAGTACTTGTAGAGCGTGCCGAGCGCGACGCCGGAGGCGTCCGCCACGTCGCGCAGCCGCACGCCGTCGAAGCCGCCCGTCTCTGCGAGTGCGATCGCCGCGTCGACGATGCGGCGCAGCCGCCTCAGCTGCGACAACGCCAGCCGAGGCGCGGCGAACTCGGCAGTGGAAGACGAAGAGGCCATTCGCGGATTAGAACAGGTTGCAGAAACCGAGGGAAGCGAAAAGCGGCGGGCTCCGTGAAAACATTGGGCGTTCGGCGACTGCCGCCGCAGCGCTCGAGCCTGCCGCGTGCGCGTCCCTGGCGGGGCCGAGCAGGCGGCTGCCTCGAGGTGATTCCGGGCGCGCGCCGCGCCGTGCCCGCACTCAGGAAACCGCGCGAGGGGGACGGAGCCGCTACTTCACCCACTTCGCGATCACGCTGCGCGCAACGAGAGCGAGAACGCTGCGCGGGAGAAGGCGCATACCGGCGTTGGCGCGTAGCCAGTCGAACCAGCCGATGATCACGGAGGGCTGATGGCCGAGCGCGGTGAGCGCTCCGCGCACGACGTCGGCGGGGCTCGCGCCCGCGTGCGGGAGCTCGTCTGCGCTGGAGGCGAATTCGGTGTCGGTCGAGCCGGGTAGCAGCGAGAGCACGTCGACTCCGGTTCCCTGCAACTCGCCCCATAATGATTCGCCGAGAAAGTTGTCGAACACTTTGGTCGCGCTGTAGAGCGAATGGAGAGGGAGCGGCTGCGAGCCGGAGACGGAGCCCGTGAAGATCACGGCGCCACGCTTACGCGCGACGAGCTTCGGCAACAGCGCCGCGGTCAATGCCACCGGCGCCGCGCAGTTGAGCTGCACCATCGCGGCGAGACGTGCGGGGTCTTGCTCGTGGAAGCGGCCGACGTAGCCGACGCCCGCGTTGTTGATCAGCATCGCGACGTCGAGATCTGCGACTGCTTCGAGCAACGTGCGCACGCCGCCGTCGGTCGCGAGATCGCACGCGACGCAGCGCACGCGCACACCGCCCTCCTCGCGCAATTCCTGCGCGAGCTGTTCGAGCTTGTCGGCGCGCCTTGCCGCGAGCACCAGTGACACGCCATCGCGCGCGAGCGCGCGCGCGAACTCGGCTCCGATGCCCGACGATGCACCCGTAATCAGCCCCCAATCACCGTAACGCTCGCGAAGCGAAAGACGCTGGGGTTGGAAGTGCTCGCGCGAACGCCAGAGCTCGCGCGCGATCAGCGCGAGGACCAGCGCCACACCGACGCCGAACACGACGGCGCCTTCTTCGCCGCGCCGGTAGACGAACGGCCACACAGCCATCGAGAAGGCGATCTGCGCGGAGTAGACCGCCGCCCACGGCCACATCCAGCTGCGCATTCTCCAGAAGCCGTAGGCACCCGCGGCGTACACGAACCCGTGAGGAAGCATCAGCAGCTTGGCGAGCCAGCCGCGCGCCATCCAGCCGAACCAGACTTCCTGATCGCGAAACACGGGCTTGGGAAGGTCGAACATCGGGATGTAGATGAACGCCCAGAACGCGCAGAAGAGCATCAGCACGTTCATCCACCACGGGCGACGCCCGAGCTGATGCCGCAGCCAATCTCGCATCGATTAGGTTCTCGCGCTCACACGCGCGACGGCAGCGTCGAGCGCTTTGCGCAGCAGTGCGGCGCACTCGTCGAGCTCGGCGTCGCTCGAGTTCAGCGGCGGGCCGAGCACGACGACGTCCTGCGCCGGCGCACAGCCGCCTGGATAGAAGAACGCGCCATGCGCGAGGCCGGCAGCGACGACCGCGCCCGTCGCTTTCGCCTCGGCGGGGAACGGTGTGCGCGTCTCGCGATCGCGAACGATCTCGATCGCCTGCAACAAGCCGCGCCCGCGGATCTCCGCGACGTTCGGGTGATCGCCGAGCTCCGCCTCGAGCCGCGCGCGCAGGCGCAAGCCGCCCTTCGCCGCGCGCGCAACGAGCCCGTCCCGCTCCATGATCTCGAGCACCTTGTCGGCGATCGCACACGACGCGGGGTGCGCGCTGTACGTGTAATACATGACCTCCATGCCCGCGGCGCCGATCGGCTCGGCGACGGCGTCGGTCGCATACACGCCGCTCATCGGCGCGTAGCCGGCGGCGAGCCCCTTGCCCGCAATCATCAAGTCCGGCGTCACGCCGAAGTGGTCCACCGCGAACTTCGCGCCGGTGCGCCCGAAGCCGCACATCACCTCGTCCGCGATCAACAGCACGCCGTAGCGTTTGCAGATCTCGGCGACGCGCGGCAGATAGCCATCCGGCGGCACGAGGGCGCCGGCGGTCGAGCCGCCGATCGGCTCGAGGATCACCGCAGCGACGCTCTCAGGGCCGGCTCGCTCGATCGCCTCGGCAATGCCGTCCGCACAGCGCAGGTTGCAGGCACGCTCGCCCGCGCACGAGCCGCAGCGCAGCGCATAACAAGCGGGCGCCTTGGGCCAACCGTGCAGCCACGGCTCCATGCCCTTGCGGCGCTTCGTGTTTCCGCCCACTTCGAGCGTCGAGAACGTGGTGCCGTGATAGCTGAGCTCGCGGCCGATCACCTTGAAGCGCTTCGGCTCGCCCTTCGCGAGGAAGTGCTGGCGCGCGATGCGCAGCGCGAGCTCGACCGCCTCGGAGCCGCCGCTCGCGAAGATGCAGCGCGTGAGCCCCGCCGGCAGCCATGCGCGCTTCAAGCGCGCGACGAGCTTCGCGCGATGCTCGGTCACGAACGGCGGCACCACGTAGCTGACTTCGGCGAGCGCGCGCGCAGCGGCCTCCACGACCTCCGGATGCCCATGCCCGATGTTCGCCGCGATGGCGCCGGCCGCCGCATCGAGGATTCGCCGGCCGTCGGTCGTCGTCAAGTACGCGCCCTCGGCGCGCGCCACCTGAAGCGCGAGCCCGCCGAACGGAAGGAACGCGTACTGCTGCGCTTGCTCGGGGGTCACGCTCCCATTCTGAGCGCGTGCGGCCGAATGAGCCACCAGCTTCTGAGGAGCGCTGCGCGATGGTGACGAAGGCGGTTCTCGAGATGCGGCACCTGCGGCTGACGGTACCTCTCGCGCTTTGGGCGGCACTGCTATTCGCTGGCTGCGCCGAGCCCGAGACACCCGAAGCGCGGGTGCGCGCCGCGCTGGCCGCGATCGAGGCCGCGGCCGAAGCCGGAGACGTGGGCGCGTTCGATGAGCTCGTCTCTGGGGCCTACTCGGACGGCTACGGGCACGACAAGAAACAGCTCGCCGACTTCGTGCGGCTCCACGTGCTTCGTAACCCACGCGGCCGCGAGGTCGTCCTGCGCGTGCGCGACGTCCAGCTCACGAGCGAATCGACGGCGAGCGTAATGGCACACGCGGGCTTTGCGGGCGCTGGGCACAGCACGCTGAGCGCCGACGCCTACGCGCTCGACATCGATCTCGCGCTCGAAGACGACGAGTGGCGCGTGACGTGGGCGCAGTGGCGGCCCGTGGCGCCCGCCGAGTTGCTGTGAAGCCCTAGCTCGCACGATCACGCGCCGCGTTTCACAGGAACATCAGAAACCGCGCGCGCGCGCCGTGGAACCCTCGCTCCGAGTGCAGCAGCGAAAGAGCAGACGGGGACACGGGCCATGCTTCGATCCGACTTCGGCGCACCGCCGCAACGCTTCTCACGCGGGCTCGCCGCCCTCGGCGACGCGGTGTCTTCCGCCGCCGCGCGCGAGCAGCCCGAGGCCCGTGGCCCTCGCGCTGGCGCCGGCGCCACCACGCTTGCCGAGGTGCGGCCTGCCTTCACGAAGCTCGCAGCGCTCGCGCCGACGCCACCCCGGTTCTACGAGGCGACGCTGACCGACTACGTCGCGCGCGTGAGATCGCGCGCGCGCGCGGTCTATCAGGTCGGCCACGTGCGAAGCGACGGGCTCTCCGACCTCGACTTGATCGTGGTGCCGGGCGAGCGCCGTTTCGACGACGGGCAGTTCTACTCCGCGCGGCTGCGCGTGCCGCGCGCGCGCCGCCTCTTCCCACACGACGCGCGGCCTCTGCCGCTCGCGGCGCGCGACGCAATTCGCTTCACGAGTCACGCGGATCGCCGGCTCGTGTTTGGCGACGACGTGCTCGCGGATCTCACGCAAGCGCGCGGCCCGGAGCAGGATCTCGCGCTACTGCTCGAAGGCTTTCTCAAATACGCGCGCTTCGCCGAGGGCGTCGCGCGCGAGGGCCGCGTGCCGGCGGAGCGGCTGGTGAGCAAGGCCACCTCGCTCAGCTACTCGCTCGCGCTCTTCGACCGCATCGCGGGCGAGCGCAGCGCGCCGCAATACGCCACGACGAGCCTCAGGCTGCGCCGTCAGTTGACGCTTCCGGACGCGCGGCCCGAGCGAGTGCTCGCAGCGCTCTGGGATTCGTTCGCCACGCACTTCGCCGAGCTCGAGCGGTCGCTCTTGAAGCGCCTGCCCTGCAGCGGGGGCGAGACGGTCACAGCGTTCGCGCGCGCGTTCTTGCGCGGCCAGCGCGCGGTCGCTGGCCTCGACGGTGCGCTGCTTGCCGAGCGGCGCGAAGCGATCGCGCGCTACCACGGCGAGCTCGCGCGCGGCGGCTTCTTCATCGGCAGCTTGTTCGCGAAGGGTGCCTACGGCGCGGGCGCCGGCGGCGCGCGCGAGCGGCGCGCCTCGCTGCCGCGACGCGCCGTCGCGAAGTGCGTCGTCGCGAGCTACCGGCTGGGCGCGCTCGGCTAGCGCGTGGACGCGGCGCTCCCGCTCGACCCGCTGCGCCACGTCCACTTGTGGCTCGGCTTCGCGACGGCCTTCGGCGTGGCGCCGATTGCGCTGTGCGCGGCACCCGGCGGAAAGCTGCACCGCCGCGCCGGGCTGCTGTACGTCGCTCTGATGTGCGTGCTGTTCGCGAGCGGCATGGTGTTCACTTTCACGAAGCACGAGCTGCTCTCGTACAAGTGGGCGCGCAACGTCGCGTTCAACGCGTTCGGCTTCCTGTTGCTCTTCCCGGGCGTGCGCGCCGTGCGGCTGCGCGTCGCGGAAGATCGCCTCGTGGCGCGGCCGCTCGATCGCGCGCTGAGCGCGGCGCTCGCGCTGCTCAGCCTCTGCATGCTCGCGCTCGGCACCCGCAAGTGGCCGCTCTTCTGCTTCGGCGCAGCCGGCGCGGCGCTCGTGTGGATCGACATGCGCGAGACGCGCGGCGGCGCGGCGCGCGCGCCCCGGCCGCTCGACCGCCACGTGCGATACATGCTGAGCTCCTATTTCTACGTGCTGACGGTGGTGTCGCTCGTGTATGGGCCGGCAGGCTCGGAGCTGAAGTGGGTCTGGCCGCTGGCGCTCGCGCTGCCGGCGATCGCGCTCGCCACGAGTCCTGCGGCACACGCACGCTTGCGCGTGACGCGCGAGCGCGCGCATGCGCGCGCCGGTCGGCTCGCGGCCTGCGTCGGCCTGGCCGTCGCTGCGCTCGTCGGGCTGCACGTTGCGCGCGGCGGAAGCCTGATGCCGGCGTCGCAGGACGGAGCCGCTACTCCGCGTAGCCCAGCGATCGCAGCTGCTCCCTGAGCGCCGCGTCGCCGACGTCGGCGAGCGCAGCCGGCTCGACGCCTGCGCGCAGCGCCGCTGCGGGCGAGAGCGTCGGGTCGTGCGCGCTGCGGCGCGGCGGATGCGCGCGCACGAACTCGGGCGCGAGCAAGCCGAGCGGCGCGTCGCCTTCGAGCGCAGCCGGCACCGGCTCGCCGAGCAACGCGAGCACGAGCGGCGCGACGTCGAGCACCGAGAGCCGGCCGCGCTCGCTGCTCGCGCGAATCGGGCCGCCGGCAGCGAGAAAGATGCCTGTCGGGTGGTGATCGCCTGAGAAGTCGACGGCGTGGAAGAGATCGCGCGCGGCGAGCTCGCGGCCACCCGCGCGCACGCGGCCGCCGGGCCACACGCGCGACGCCGCCTCGGGCCGTACGTCGGCGTACACGGTCGCGAAGCCATCCGGGCTCGCGTGCGGGTTCTTTCCATCGTCGAGCCAAGCGCGCCCCCACGCGAGCGCCGCATCGAACCATCCGGATGGAGGGGCTCGCCGTGTCACCGCGACCTCGAACAACGCCTCGCCGTCCGCAGTCTCCGCGCCCTCGAGCAACGCGACGAGCTGCGCGAGCGCTTCCTCGCGCTCGGCTGCCGCGCCCGGGCCGACGCCGAGCACGAGGCGGCGCCAGCCCGTAACAACACGCACGCCACGCGCGGCGAGCCCGGCGTGCGCGAGCGGCGCGGCGAAGTGCATGACCCACTTGCGGCGCACGCCGCGCGGATCCGCTTGGAAGCCGTGATCGGAGGCGACGAGCACCACGTCATCGGGCGCGAGCTCCGCGACGATCGCGCCGATGCCGCGGTCGATGCCGCGCAGTGTCTCGTCGATCGCAGCGGCGTGCTCGCGCGGCGCGGCCGGCAGCGCCTCCGCGAACTCGCGCGGGTAGGCAGCGTGCCAGAAGCGGTGCGACGCAGCGTCGAGCCCGTAGAACGTGACGACCGCGAGCTCCGGATCGAACGCTCGCAGCAGGCGCACGAAGTGCCGCGGCTTCTCCGCCGCCTCGCGCCGGCAGTTCTCGAGGATCGCCTCCGGCGTGCGCAGCGCCTCGCTCGAATACGCGTAGGGCGCGACGCCTGCGCGCGCGAAGGCGTCGGCGGGCGTCGTGCGGTCGCTCCGCCGCATCCAGCCCGGAATCACGAATCCTCCGGGCAACTCGGGCGGCGGCCAGGTCACGAGGTAGTCGTAGAGCCCGACGCGGCGGCCTCGCTGCGCGAGCGTCTCCCACACCACCGGCGTCTCGATGGCGTGCCGCGTCGCATAGAAGTGTGTGACGCCGTGGGCCGACGGCGAGCGCCCGGTCGCGATCGAGGTCCAAACCGTCGGCGAGTTGGTCGGCTCGACGGTCGCGAGCTCGGCTTGCACGCCGCGCCGCGCGAGCGCCCGCAGCTCCGGAAGCTCACCGCGCCGCCACGCGCGATCGATCAGGTTCCACGAGCCGCCGTCGACGCCGATCAGCACGACGCGCGGTTCTGCGCGCGCGCTAGCCAAGGCGCCAAGAGCCACCGCCAGCGCCAGCACATACTTCCGCCACCAGCCCGTCACCGCGAAACGCATCGTGAGCGCACGAGTACCCGCCGGCTTGCGCGTGAATTGTGAGATTCTGTTGAATTGAAGGCGCAAAGGGCGCGGCACGAATGCGGTACCGGTTCCTCGGCTTGATCCTCGAAGCGAGCCGCTTCTCTCTCTCGGGAGTCGGCGGCGAGCGCGCTCTCGCGCCTGCGAACTACCGGGTGCTCGAGCACCTCGTGCGCAACCGGCATCGGGTGGTGACGAAGGAAGAGCTGCTCGAGGCGGGCTGGCCGGGCGTTGCGGTGACGCCGAACTCTCTCGCCCAGAGCGTTCGCCAACTGCGCGAGGCACTTGCTGCGCAGCCCGCCGGCGAGGCGGCGATCGAGACCGCTTATGGGCGCGGCTACCGCTTCGCTCCGCCGGTCGAGGTGCTCGTGCCCGCCGCGGTGCCCGCGGACGCGCCGTTCCGCGACCGCCCGGCGCTAGCGGTGCTCCCGTTCGAGGCGAGCGGCGAGCGCGGCGCGGGGCGCCGCGCCGTCACGCACGGGCGCGCCCAACACCAGTCGCAACGCCACCCGGCCGACCCGTGGTTACCCCAGATCTCGCAGG
>JANNKN010000001.1:0-1171 GCA_031396315.1 Deltaproteobacteria bacterium | reverse complement strand
CGGCATGCCCATCATCGATGCGGACAAGGCGCGCGTGGTGATCGCGATCAAGCGCTCGAAGAACCCGGGGTTCGCGGGGATCGACAACGCGCTCTTCTATGCAGAGAACACGGTGATGGTGTTCGGGGATGCGAAGAGTGTGATTGCGGAGATTGCTTCGGCGCTGAAGGAAGGCGAGCAGGAAGCAGCGGCGTAGTCGGGCATCGGGGAGGGCGGAGGCTCCCGAGGCCCCTTCCCGGCAACCTCAGGGCCTTCTTGTTAGGGCTCGCCGGCCTTGATGCGAAGCTGAGGCCTCGTCTACGATGTGCTGATGGCGGGGTGTGCTCCAACTCGGAGGTCCGCTTGAGGGCACTGGGGGTTGCGTTGCTGATCGCGGCGTGCGGCGGCGCCGCTTGCGCGCGAGCGCCCGGGCCGCTGTTTCGGTTGAAGCGACCGCCGGCCCCGGCCGTGACGGCTTCCCTGACCGGGTCCGTCACCACCCAGGGTGAACGCGCCGCCGATCTCGTTGGAGCGATCGTCTTCCTCGAGCCGATTGCCCACTCGGCCCCGCATGAGCCCGTCGGCGACGCGGAAATCCGCATTCATCGAGGCGGATTCGCACCGGGATTCCTGGTCGTGCAGCGGGGTCAGCGCGTCACTTGGACGAACCTCGACCGCATCTTCCACGGCGTGTTCTCGTATTCAAATCGGAACCAGTTCGATCTCGGCGTGTTCGGCCCGAATGAGGCCCGTGGCACCTCGCTGGCCAGGCTCGGCCCGGTTCGCGTCCACTGTCCGATTCACGTCAGCGAGGGTGGAATCGTCTTCGTCGCCCCAAGCCCCTACTACGCCGTCTCGGGCCAGGGCGCCGCGTATGCGATCCGCGGCGTCCCGCCGGGGCGTTACTGGCTGAGTGCTTGGATCGACGGATGGTCCGCGGCCGCACGGGAAATCACGCTACGCCTCGGCGAAAGCGCTCACGCAGACGTCTTGCTCCGCCCCGAACGCGACTGACGGCGCGGCGTGGTTTCCCCGAGCTGCTCGAAGGCTCGCGCCGCAGGCGCAGGACGGCCCACCCAATAGCCCTGAATGGCATCGCAGCCCCATTCCTCGAGGAGCGCGCACTGCGCCTCGTGCTCGACGCCCTCCGCCACGACCTGCAGTCCCAACGCCCTTCCCATCGCAACGATCG
>JANNKN010000778.1:0-6644 GCA_031396315.1 Deltaproteobacteria bacterium | reverse complement strand
GTTGTCGAGGTAGTAGAGCATCGCGGGGTCGACGCTGGTCGCGGCGAGCAGATCGCCGAAATCGCCCAATGCTTTGTCGCGAAACAGCAGATTCTGCGCGCGCAGCGTCGCGTGGTGGCAGTAGACGAGATCCTTGTCGAGCGACGACACGAGCAGGCCGTGCCAGAACAGCGTCATCTTCTCGCGCAGCGGGTGCGGAACATGTGCGTTCGCCGCGAGCGCAGCAGTGCGCTGCTTCAGCAGCTTCTTGCGCTTCTTCTTCTTGCGCACGCCGCTCGTGGTGATGCGGGAGAGCACGAAACGCGAGCTGGCCATGCGGTCGAGCACCCAGCGGCCGAGCGCCTGCGTGTCGAAGAAGGGCTCGACACTGGCGCAGTTGGGCGGCGACATCGCCGGCGGCTGCGTCGCGTACACCGGGGCGGCAGCGAGCCGCGCATCGTCCAGCAGCGTATCGACGAGGCTCCCGAGCGATGCGTGCTCCAGCGCGAGGTACTGCACGTCGGCGTCGCTCGCGCCGTAGCCAGCGCGTCTGAGAAGATGGGCGACGTCGGCGATGTTCAGCATCGGGCGCCTCCGAGTGCGTGGGCCTCGATCCATGAGTGGCTCGAACGGCGCGCACGTAGCACCGCGGCGGAGAGCATTCGTGGGGGCGCGCTCAGCGGGCGGAGCGCATCAAAGGCGAATCTCCACGAGGGGGCTCTCCGCCTCCCAGCGCGGAAGCTCGCTCGCGCGATTCGCGGCGATGCGTGCGAGGTTCGCGCGCATCGCCGCGCGCCCCGCCTCGGGCACTCCCGGCACCCAATCATCCGGCGCGCTGCCATCGATCGATTCGAGGATGCGCGCGAGCACGCGGCGGCGCTCGGGCGCCTCGGTAATCGCGCGGGCGAACGCAGGCAAATCCCGCTGCGCCGATTGCTTCAGGTGCAGCGTGAAGTGAGGTTCTGCCTGCAAGTTGCCGTACCACTGCCGCGCGCGCCCCGGCGAGCCTGTTAGGTAGAGGCGTCCGCTCACGCGCCAGACCCAGATCTCGGTACGGCGCGGCTGCCCGCTCTTGCGCCCGCGCACCGTGATGTCGACGACGCGATCTCGAGCGAGAGCCGCGTGGGCTTCGGTATCGAGCGCTGCGCTGAAGGGCGCGCCATCGAAGCGCTCGTGGGTCGCGAACTCGTGGGCGGGCTTGCGCTTCAGCTGCGTGAGCCGCTTCACCGGCACGCCGATCGGCAGCACCGCCGCGAGCGCGAAGCGCTCGGGGATCCCGAGTAGCTGCTGCACTTGCGGCTCCGCGCCCGTGCAAAAGGTCGTGAGCGTGCCGCCGAAGCCTTCGGCGTTCGCCGCCAGCAACAAGTTCCACACGAAGGGATAGATCGAAGCGCCGCTGATTACACCGACGCGCTCCAGCTGCGAATCGAACGACGCCACCAGCGCAAGATCGACGCACACGACGAGCAGCACGGGCGCTTTCGCGAACGCATCGAGCAGGCGCGCGGGCACCGCCGTCGCGTCGATCTGCGCCTGGGTGAGGTGCGTCGCGTTCAGCGTGTTCCAGGGGCTCTCGCCCGCGGCGACCTGCGCCACGTAACGGCGCATGGTCGGAATTGCGAGCTCCGCGAGCGCGCGCTTGGTGTGCTGCGCGCGCACCACGATCACGCGCCAGCCCTGGCGGTTGCCGCCACTCGGTGCGAAGCGCGCGTCGTCGAGGATGCGGCGCAGTGCGTCGTCGGGCACCGGCGCTTCGCTGAACTCGCGCGCGGCGAAGGTGGTTCGCATGACGTCGAGCAGATCCATCGCTTCCGACCTCCGTTCGCCAGAGCGTTCGCCGCGCAGCCTAGATCGCTTTGCGCCGCTGGGCCGCTTGCTGCGGACGGCCGTTCGGCGGGCGCGCGCGAAGGAACACCCCTCCGCGCGCACTCGCGAGGTAGAGTGCCAAGGCGCGCGAAAGGAACACGCCATGAAATCATCTGCAGTCGTGAATCCGCCGTCGATGAAGAGCCTGTACGACAACTTTCACTTTGCGGCGGCGGCGCGCTCGAGCGATCTGCTCGTGTGCTCCGGCCAGCTCGGCATCGGCCCCGACGGCCGTGCCATCGCGGAGCCCGCCGCGCAGTTCGCTGCGGCCTTCGCTGGGGTCGGCGCGGTGCTGAAAGAGGCTGGCCTCGATTTCAGCGACGTCATCGAGATCACCACCTTCCACGTCGGGCTGCGCGAGCACCTCGCGACGTTCATGAAGGCGAAGGACGCCGCAATGGCTGCGCCCTACTCGGCGTGGACGGCGATTGGCGTCAGCGAGCTCGCGTTTCCCGGTGCGATCGTCGAGATCCGCGCGACGGCGCAGCTGCGCAAGCCGGCTGCGCGGCCAAAGGCGTCGAAGCCGAAGCTGCGGGCGAAGGCGAAAGCGAAGCCCGCCGCGAAGAAGAAGGCGGCGCGGAAGCGCTGAGCCGCGCTTGGCGCCCAACATCACGGGTTGCGCGTGAGTGCGCCCTCCGCTCACGACCCGCGCGTCGGGCGCGCGTTCCATGAGAACCGCTTCCTGCAGGGGCTCGCAGCGGGCTACGCGCTCATCTTCGCGTGGAGCGCAATCGCCCCCAAGTATCCGCGCGACTGGTGGCTCGAAATGCTGCTGGCGTTCGTGTTCATCGCGACGCTGATCGCGACGCATCGCCGCTTCGTGTTCTCGAATCTCTCGTATGCGCTGATCGCGCTCTTCCTCGCGCTGCACACCTACGGTGCGCACTACACCTACGCGGAGTCGAGCTTCGGCGACTGGCTCAAAGAACTGCTGGGACAGGAGCGCAACCACTACGACCGCATCGTGCACTTCAGCTTCGGCGCGGTGCTGGTCTATCCGCTGCACGAGATCGCCCGGCGCGTGCTGCACCTGCGCGGCGGCTGGTCAATCTCAGTGCCGTGGCTCGCCGTGCTCGCGCTCTCGGGCGGCTACGAAATCGTCGAGGGCTGGACGGCGCGCCTCGTCTCGCCAGAGCTCGGCACCGCCTACCTCGGAACGCAGGGCGACGAGTGGGATGCGCAGAAGGACATGAGCCTCGCGAACACGGGCTCGCTGATCTCGCTCGCGCTCACTGCGTTTTATCAGCGCCGCGCCGGTAGGGAACCGTGGTGGATCGGGCAGTGAGAAAATGCAGGCGCTCAGGTGGTCCGGGCATCGAGCGGCGCGGTTCGGATCGCGCGCAAAGCCGCGCGATCCGAAGTCTTCCCGGTTTACTTCGCGATGCGTCGAAGACTCCGCCTCGCTGCGCGCTTCGCTTGCGGCCTTGGCGCCACGCAGCGAGATAGTTCGTCAGCGAGGTCGCTCAGTTCTTTGTCTCGATGCGTCAAGGCTCGGGAGTCTTCGCACGCGGGTAGGCGCCTTGTCGCGCCGCTGAGACTGCCGCGCGCGTTATGCCTATTCGGCCCAGCTTTCGCCGGGCGGGGGCGCTACGGCGGGCGGCGGCGCGCCACTCAAAATTGCGTCGAAGCGGGCTTTCATCATGTAGTTCCAATGGGGGTGCGTGAAGAGGTAGAAGCGGTTCGACTGGATGCCTTCTACGACGATCTCGCCGACTTTGCGCGGCGGCAGGCCCGCCTTGAGCAGGCCCGCGATGACTTCGCGGGCGGCGCCGAACTCGCTCGACGGCGTCGCATCCGGCGTCGGCCGCGGCGCTTCGGGGCGATTGCGCTCGGACTCGAGGATGCGCGTGTTCACCCAGCCGGGGCACAGCACCGAGACGCCGACGTGGGGCGCGCGCACCTGGCACTCGCGGTAGAGCGCCTCGGAGATCGCGACGCAGGCATGCTTCGAGACGCCGTAGATGCCGCTGCTCACCATCGTGCCGGCGAGCGACGCAGTGTTCACCATGTGCGCTTCGGGCTGCTGCGCGAGGATCGGCATGAACGCGCGCAGGCCGTGCACGACGCCCCAAGTGTTCACGCCGAGCACCCACTCCCAGTCCGCGAGCGGCAGCTCCCAGAGCGAACCCATGTTCGACGCACCCGCGACGCCCGCGTTGTTGCACACCACGTGAACCGCGCCGTACTGCGCGAGCGCGCGCTCCGCGAGCTCGGCGACGGACTTCGGATTCGTCACGTCGCAGCGCACTCCGATCGCCTCGGCTCCGCTCGCCTTCAACGCCGCCACGGCCGGCGCGAGCGCGCCTTCTTCGATGTCCGCGATCACGAGCTTCATGCCCTGCGCCGCGAACGCTTCCGCCATGCCGAGGCCGATCCCGCTGGCACCGCCCGTCACCACGGCCACGGAGCCCGAGAGATTTCGCATGGGTCGTCTCCTTCGTTCTCGAGTGATCAGGGCGTCGCAGCGCGGGCGCCGCGCTCGGCGAGCTTTTGCAAATTGTCCGCGTGTCCCGCGCGGCTGATGCGGTAGCGCGAGTAACAGGCGATCGCGACCGAGTAGAGCACGACTGCGCCGACTGCGTAGCCCGCTCCGAGGCCAGCGATCATCGCAGCGCGCTCGCCCGGATCCCCCTCGCCGGGGCGGCCGATCCAGGCGATCAGCAGCGCGGAGAGCATGATCCCGAGGCCCGACACCGACTTGTCGATGAAGCTCCGCGCCGCGAAGAACACGCCCTCGCTGCGCCGCCCCGTCGCGAGCTCACTCTCCTCGACCACGTCGGCGACCATCGCCGAGACGAGCGCCGCGGAGCAGATCGCGAGGATCACCTCTACCGTGAACAGGAACATCAGCGTGTAGAAGAGCGCGCTCGTGCCGTTTTCGGGGAACCAGCCCGCCAGGCGCAGCCCGATCGGCAGCGGCGCCATCGCGATCATCGCGATCGAGGCGCCGATCGCCGCGCGCTTCTTCCCGACCCGGCGCGCGAGCTGCGGCGCGAGCCAGAGCGCGATCGCGGCGGAAGCGAAGTACGGCAGGTTCAGCAAGCCGATCTGCTCCGACGTGAGCGCCCAGAAGTAGGTCGAGAGATAGATGCTGAGCGCGGCGGCGAGGCCGGCCGCCATCGAATAGAACACGGCGCCGCCGAGCAGCGGGCCGAACGACGGCGTCGCGAGCGACTCGCGCACTTCGCGAATCGCGCCGCGAACGCCGAGTGAAGGCCGCGCTGGCGGCTGGCGCAGGTGCGGGATCTCGCGATGCGTACCGAGCGACGACGCGAGGATCGCGGCGAACATGATGAGCGAGCCGACGACTCCGTAGGTGCGATAGCCCGGCGCCGCGAGTTGGCCGCCTCCCGCTGGCAGTAACACCTGATAAGCGAGCACCGCGACCGTGAGGCCGCCCCACCAGCCGAAGAAGTACCTCAGCGAGAACAGCCGCGTGCGCTCGTCGTAGTCCTCTGCGAGCTCTGCGACCAGCGCGTTCGAAGGCGTCTCGTAGAGCGTGATCATCGCGCGCACTCCGACCGAGACGACCAGCAGCCACGCGAACAGGCCCCAATCACTCAGGCCGGCCGGTGGGTTCCAGAGCAAGAAGTACGACGCCGCGACGGGAAGTGCGGCCGCGTACATGAGCGGGTGGCGCCGCCCGAACCGCGTCCGCAGCTGGTCCGAGAAGTACCCGACGGTCGGATCCCATACCGAGTCGATCAGGAAGGCGACGGCGATCGCGAGCCCGGCCATCAGCACCGGCAGCCCGAGCACCTGGTCGTAATAGAACAGCAGCAAGTACTTGAAGCCGTTGTCCTTCACGCCGAACGCGATGGCGCCAACGCCGTAGGCGATGCGCGTCCCGAAGCGGACGCCGGCACCCGGCGCGGCGGCGCTCACCAAGGCGCCGCGGCGCGCGCTGGAGCGAGCGGTTCGCGCCGCCCCGCACGCGCGCTCATCTCGGGCTCCGCCATTCCACCTCCGCTGTGAACTGCGCGAGTATCGTGCGACACGGAGGAGAAAGCCCGATGCGCGCACTGAAAATTCTCGGATGCCTATTCGGCGCGGTCGCCATCGCGTTCGCCGTCGCCTACTTCGCGGGCGCGATCGAGCCGACGCCCGAGGGCCGACCCGGCCTGCGGCTCGCGGGCGAGCACGTGCGCGAGCCCGTGAGTGATTGGGGATTCTCCGACGCCGACGAGCTCGTCGAGCTCGAGTCGAACGCGCCCTGGGGGCTCGCGCATTCCGTCACCGTCGTGTGCGTGAGCACCGGCGCGCAGCTCTACGTCCCGTCCGTTTACTCCGAAGGCGGCGGCTGGCCCGAGGCGCGGCGCTGGAACCGCAACGTCGTCGCGGACCCCGACGTGCGCATACGCATCGCCGGCAAGATCTACGAGCGACGAGCAGTGCTCGTGACCGATGCGGGCGAGCGCGCAGCGGCGTTCGCTGCGTTCGCCGCGAAGTACGATGCGTGGGCCGAGTGGCACGCGGCGGCGCCGGAGGAGAGGCCGAACATCGCGTTCGTGCGGTTGGATCCGCGCTAGCCAGCGGCTCCCTAGGCGCCCAGCACGCGGCGCAGGAACGGGTTCAGGAACACGCCCTTCGGATCGAGCTGGGCGCGCACTCTCTGGAACGCATCCCACTTCGGATAGAGCGGCGCGAGCTGCTTCGCGTTCATCTGGTGGAGCTTGCCCCAGTGCGGGCGGCCCTGATGATTCCGGAAGATCGCCTCGACGGCGTCGAAGTACGGCCGATACGCACGCTCGGCGGGCTGGTGTGCAGAAATTGTTACGGTCGGGCGGCCGTGGTCCGGC
>JANNKN010000749.1:0-5660 GCA_031396315.1 Deltaproteobacteria bacterium | reverse complement strand
CCGTGGGCGCCGAGCAGCTCGAGCTGCGGCCGCTGACGACGATCTCCTCGACCTCGAGGCCGGTAGCCGCCGCGTTCGCACCTGACGAAAACGCACTCGTCGCGAGTGCGGCCGCGATCAACCGGCACGCAAGCCAGCCGACGCCTTGCAGCGCCGCGGTCGCCCCGAGCATGCCGAGCCCGAACGCGGCGAAGCTCGCGGTTGGCGGCAGCTCGGCACCGTGCGCGAACCCGTGGGCGAACCCGAAGGCGCTCGCGATCGCCACTGCGAGAGGCGTCGCGAGCCGCGCGCGGCGACCGGCCAGCGCCCCGAACGTGAGCACGGAGCCACCGATCGCGAGCTCTGCGAGCGGCAGCGCGGCCCCGCGCGTTCCGAGCAGACCGCCAACGCACATCGCCGTCAGGAACCCGAGCGGGATCGCGAAGCGCGCGCGACCGCGCTGCTGGGCTGCCCAGGCGCCGATGGCGAGCATCGCGAGCAGGTGATCCCACCCGAGCAGCGGATGGCGGAAGCCGTCGATCAGGCCGGAGATCTCCGCGCCCGGCGTGTGGGCGAGTGCGGCTGCGGGGAGAGCGCTGAAACCAACGACCGCGAGCAGAGCGCGAGACTTCGTCACGTCGAGTCCCTCCAGTGCGAAACGCCGCCGAGCCTAGGCGAGAGCGCGTGCTGCCTGGAAGTACGAACGAGCAATCGATTCGGCCGAGGCGCTCGCCTCAGCGCAGCGGCTCGAGCACCACCACGGGCAGCTCGCGACTGCCCCGCGTCTTGCGCTCGTAGCGCGCGTAATCGCGGTAGTTCGCGAGCAGTGCTGCCCAGAGCCGCGCGCGCTCCGCGCCCGTCGTGAGCCGCGCGCGCACCACGCACTCACGCGAGCCCACTTGCACGCGCGCCTCGGGCCGAGCCTGCAGGTTGCGCCACCACGCGGGCGGCTTCGCGTCGCCCGCGTTCGAGCCGACGACGACGAAACGCTCGCCGTCCGCGATGTAGAGCAGCGGGATCGTGTAGATGCGGCCTGTCTTGTGGCCCATGTGCGTGAGCAGCAGCGAGCGCCAGTCGACGATCGGGATGCGATGGCCGACGACACCGCGCGTCGCGCGATACAGCCACCGATGGAGGGCGGTGATCCACGCGAGCAGCCAGCGGATGTTAGGCACGTGGCGCCGCCCGCTCGCGCGCCGCCGCTTCGCGCCGCGCGATGCGCTGCTCGAGTAGCCCGAGCGACGCGAAGCCGAGCCAGAACGTCTGCCAGCCCCACGCGAGCGCCGTTTCGCGCAAACCGGCGCGCTCCGCCAGCTGCACCGCACGGAATCCCTTCTTCACGTGCAGCCAGCACGCCCACACGAAAATCGCGACGATCGCACCGCGCGGAATCCAGTCCGTCACGTTCGCGGCGAACCAGCCGTAGGCGACCGCGGAAAGCGCGAGCGCGCCGGTCAGCGTCATGCCCGCGAGGATTGCGACCCATGACGCCCAGTGAGGCCGGTCTACCGCTTCCATCTCGCTCATCAGGCGCTGCAAATACGGGATGCACGCGGCGCGCGCCTGGTCCGGCGAGAACTTCGGCTTCCAGCCGAAGTCACGGCGTGCCTTCTCGATCCGGTTGTAGTGCGAGACCGCCATCTTGCGCACTTCGAGCGAGCGCAGCGGCGGTGCCGTTGCGCCGAGCTTCGCGTGCGCGAATTCCCAGGCGGTGATCGCGGCGTGCATCAGGCCGCCCGGGAGGTTCAGCCGCGGATGCCGAGCGCCGACGCTTGCGAGAAAGGGCCTGAAGAATTCCCAATAATTGATGGGCTGCCCGTCCGTGATGAAGTACGCCTGCCCAGCCAGCGGCGAGCCGGGCAACAGATGGCGCGCGGCCTCGAGCTCGCCGTCGACGAGATTCTCGACGTAGGTGTTGTCGGACTGCGCGTCGCGTGGGCCGAACGTCACGAGATAGCGACCCGCGGCGACAATGCGCAGCAGGCCCGGAAACATCGTCGGGTCTTCCGGCCCGTAGACGCCACCGGGGCGAAGGGCGCACGTCGCGAGCGTGCCGCCGTTCGCCTCGAGGGCGATGCGCTCGCCGCGGATCTTCGTCTCGGTGTAGAGGTCGCGTGTGCGCGCGGCGTAAGGCCGCGACTCGTCGCCGTCGATCACCGGGCCGTCGAGCGTCACGTTGTTCGTGCTCGTGTGTACGAGCCGCGCAACGCCCGCCTCGCGCGCCGCGCGCACGAGGTTTTCGACGCCACCGACGTTTACGGCGACGCTGCGCGCGCGCTGCGCGGGCGACGGCCAGCGCGACCAGTCGAGAATCGCGGCGGTGTGAAAGATCGTGTCGATGCCCGCGCAGGCTTTGCGCACATCTTCGAGCCGCGCGACGTCGCCGAGCCTCGCATCGACACCCGCGATCGGCGGCGACGGCTCGCGCACGTCGAGCACGCGCACGGCGTGGCCCCGCGACACGAGCTCCTCGGCGAGCCGGCGCCCGACGTAACCCGCGCCGCCCGTCACGAGACAGACACCGAGCGGTGTCGTCGGGCGGCCCGCGTCCACCCCGCCCGCGAACGCGAGCGGGAGCTGCAGAAGCAGCGCGGGCGTCGCGTCGTCGTGTGCCTTCATCGTGCGCGGCATGTTGCTGATACCCACGCCCGCCGCAACTTGCCGCCCGCGCGCGCACGGGCGCGCGCGCAGACGCGCCCCTCAACTCGCCGCGGCGGCTGCCGAAAACACGTGCCATGAACCGTGCGCTCGAGCTCGCCGCCCTCGCCTCTGCGCTCGCGCTTGCGCTCGCAGCCAACGCTGCCGCCGAGATTCAATCCGAGGACGCGCGGGGCGCCCTGCGCGCCGGCTGTCGCGTGCACACGGCGCGAGTGGACGCGGGGGGCGTTGCGACCGTGTCAGCCGACTGCCATTGGGAGCTCGCGCTCGAGGCGGTGGTCGCAACGATCCGCCACCCGGAGCGGCTCGGCGACGCTCTCTCGTCGCTCCGCGAGTGCACGAAGTTGTCCGACGGCCGGGTGCTGCAAGTCCACAAAATCGGCTGGCCCCTCGGCGACCGGCAGGTGACGCTCGATTGGCGCGAGACGGGGCTGCCAGATGGCGGTATGCGCCTCGACTACCGGCGCGCGGCAAGGCAGGAACCCCTCGCCGAAGGCCGCGTAGCGATCGTCGAGGACGAGGGCCTTTGGGTGATCCGCCCCGACGGTTCAGGCGGCACGAAGCTCTCGTACACGTCGCGTTACGACGCGGGCGGCAGCTTGAAGCCCTGGCTCGTGCGGCGCTTCCAGAAGGACGGCATCGCGGCGTCGCTCGAGGAATTGCGCGCCGCGGTGGCCGATCGCTAGAAGCCCGCGATGCGCCGCATCGCCACGCTGCTCGCGACCCTCGGGCTGGCTGTGCCGGCCCTCGCTGCCGACGCCGCGGGCTGCACGATCGTGCTCGCGCGCACCGACGCCGCCGGCGTCGCGACTTACACCGCCGAGTGTCGTTGGCCGCTCGCGCCGCGCTTCGTCGCCGCGATCGTCGGCGACCCGAAGCAAATCGAGGCGGCTTCCAGCTCGCTCAAGGAGAGCACGAAGCTGCCGGACGGGCGCGTGCTGAACGTGCACTCGCCAGGTTGGCCAATCGACGACCGCCAGAGCACGCTCGCAATCGACAAGACCCCGCTCCCCGACGGCGGCCTGCTGCTCGCCTACTCGCTCGCAAGCGAGCAGGCGCCATTGGGTGCGGGGCGGGTACAGGCGCGCCGCGACGACGGGCGCTGGGAGATCCGCAGCGACGGCGGCAGCGGAACCCTGCTGCGCTACGAGACGACCTATGACGCGGGCGGCGCGCTGCCCGTGTCGTTGGTGCAGCGCACCGTGCATGCGAGTGTGGCGGAATCACTCGCGGAATTGCGCGCGGCTGCCGAGGCGAACGCCCAGTCAGAGCGGACGCAAGCGGACAGCCGCTGAGACCGGGGGCCGGCGGCGCTCCGACGCAACCGGCGCCGAGCCGCTGTGAAATTCGCCCCTGCGTCGGATGCTGCGCGTGATAGGATTTTTCGCCCCCTAACGATTCGTGCTGCTCGGGCGACACCGGCGGACGCCCACGGGCACTCACCTCGTAGCGGGTCCCAACGGAGGCGAGTCGAGATGCGGCGCGGTGCAGGACGAATGCTGTTGGCTGCTTGGCTCGCGAGCGTTGCGCTCGACACGGCAGCCGCGCGCGCCGACGACACCTCCGCACCGGGCTGCACCGTGAAGCTCGCGAGCGTGGACGCGAAGAACGTGCCGACCTTTCGCGGCGAATGCGTTTGGAGCGTCGCGCCCGCGTGGGTCGCCGCCGTCCTCACCGACCCGGCGCGAGGCAATTCCTCGATGCTGAAGGCGAGCGAGCGCCTCGAGGACGGTCGCATCGTGAACGTCCAGAAGACGGGCTGGCCGTTCGAGGATCGCCAGAGCACGATCGAGGTGAACGACGAGGTGAACGACGAGCCGCTTCAGAGCGGCGGCGTGCGCCGGCGCTACCGCCTCTCGAACGAGCAGGCGCCGCTCGCCAAGGGCGCGGTGCAAGTCGCGGTCGACGAGGGCTCGTGGGAAATCGCAGCGCATCCGAGCGGGACGCGCGTCGTGCTCGAGATGACCTACGAACCCGGCGGCAACCTGCCGACCCGCATCGTGCAGTCGCTGTCGCCGAAGTACATCGCGAAGGGTCTCGATGAACTTCGCGCGGACGCCGAGAAGCTCGCGCGCGAGAATCCGGCTCCGCCGAACGTCGCCTCGGGCCCACCGAAAGAGTGAGCGGCGCGCACTAGACGCCGTGCAGCGCCTGCACGGCGAGGGTGCTCAGACCGGCAAGTCGCTCCGCGCAAAGAGTGCTTCGAGTACGACGCCGCGCGCAGCGAACGCCTCCGCGGCGCCTTCCCCGCGATCGACTAGGCACAGCACCCGAGCCACCTTGCCGCCGGCGGCCTGCACGATCTCGAGCGCCTCGAGCGTCGAGCCGCCCGTGGTGGTGGTGTCCTCGACGAGCGCGACGCTCATGCCGCTGCGGAACGCGCCTTCGATCTGCTTGCCGAGGCCGTGCTTCTTCGCCTCTTTGCGGACGAAGAAGCCGAGCAGGGGCGTATTCTCGTCGTCGTGAGCCGCGGCGGTGAGCAGCGCGCTGACGAGCGGCACGGCGCCGACGGCCATGCCGCCCACTGCATCTACCCGGGCGCCGTGCGCCATCAGCTTCGCCAATAACAGCTCGCCTGCGAGCTTCTGGCCGAGCGGGCGCATCAGGGTCGTGCGCAGATCGAGATAAAAGTTGCTCTTCTTGCCGCTCGAGAGCGTCACCTCGCGGCGCTCGAACGAAACTTCGAGGATCAGCTTCAGCAGCGCTTCGCGCTTCGCGGCGAGCGCCGCCGGCTCGTGCGCCATTACTGCTTCCGAATCCCGAGCATGAACTCGGCGATCAGCTTGGTGTGGAGCTCGCTCGTACCCTCGCCGAATTCGAGCGACTTCGCCTCCAATAACAAGCGGCCGACCTCGTACTCCTCGCTGAGCCCATAGCCGCCGTGGATCTGGATCGCGTCGAGCGCGTTCGCGACGGCAGCCTGGCTCGCCATCAGCTTCGCCATCGAGCTCTCCATCGATGCGCGCGGAACGCCGGCATCTTTCATGCGCCCGAGCTGGTAGACGATGCTGCGCGCCGCCTGG
>JANNKN010000697.1:0-2864 GCA_031396315.1 Deltaproteobacteria bacterium | reverse complement strand
ATAGGAGCCTGCCGGGCGCGCCGCGAGCCGCGGCCGAGGCTCACTTCGGCCGGGCCAGCTGCTCGAGCGTGTAGGCGACACCGTTCTTCACGACGAGCTCTACCGTCTCGCTGTTCTCGATGCGCTCGAGCGGGTTCTTCTCGAGCACCGCGAAGTCGGCGAGCTTGCCGGGCTCGAGCGAGCCGAGATCGGCGTCGAGGCCGAGCGTCTTCGCGGGGTTCAGCGTCGCGACTCGCAGCGCCTCGAGCGGAGTCATGCCCGCCTGCACGAACGCCCACATCTCCCAGTGCGGGCCGAGGCCTTGCATCTGCCCGTGGCCGCCGAGGTTCACGAGCGTTCCAGCCCGTAACAAATCGCGCGCGGAAGCGGCGACGTCCAGGTGGTGCCAGTCCGCCGGGTCGGTCACCATCACGCTGCGGATGCGGCCGAGCGTGTCGATCTCGCGCTGCGGAACGAAGCGCGCGAGCCGCTCGTCTTTCCACAGGTCGTAGTGCTGGTGGAACCAGCGATCGCCTTCGAGTCCACCGTAAGCCACGAGCAGCGTCGGCGTGTAGGCCGTCCCGCTCTGCGAGAAGAGTTGCAGCACGTCGCGCGCGAGCGGAGCGATCGGGAGCGCGTGCTCGAGCGTGGTGTGGCCATCGAGGATCATCGTCATGTCCATCTCGAGATCGCCGCCGCCCTCGGGTACCACCAACATCCCCTCCTCGCGCGCCGCCTGCACGATCCATTGCCGCTGGTTGCGGCCCGGCTGCATGTACGACTTCACGCTGAAAGCACCGAACGCCTGCATGCGCCGCAGCGCCTTCCGCGCATCGTCGAGCGAGCGAATGCTCGTGCGGAAGGGCAGGTCCGCGCCGTAGAGCACCGAGCCGGTCGAGAAGATGCGCGGGCCCGTCATCAGGCCCGCTTCGACGCGTTCGGCCTGCGCGAACACTTCGTGACTGGTCGCCGAAACGTCGTGCGTCGTCGTCACGCCATAGGCGAGGTTCGCGTTGTATTTCCACGGCTGCTGCGGGTGGACGTCGAGCGTCGAGTAGTGAAGGTGCGCGTGCTCGTCGAACAAGCCGGGAATGAGGGTGCGACCTGATAAGTCGACGCGCCGCGCGCCGGCCGGGATCGCCACCTCGCTCGCGGCGCCGATCGCGCGAATCCGGTCGCCGTCGACGACGAGCGCACCGTTCTCGATCACCTCATCGCCGTGCATCGTGACGATGCGCGCGCCGACATACGCGACGACGCCTTTCGGCTTCGCGCGCGGAAGCCGCAGATCCACCGAGATCGACTCGCTCACCGGCAGCGGCGGCTTCTCTTCCTTCTTCGCCGCCTCCTCCTTCGCGTCGCTCGCCGGCTTCGCGGGCTCGGGTGTACGCAGCGCGTCGGCGAGGCGCGTCACGCGCACTTCGGGGCCGCGCACGAAGCTGATCGCCTCGCCGCCACGCGCCCACGCGACCCACTCGCCTCCCTCGTCCGAGAGCCGCGCCACCGGTAGCGCGCCCTCTTCGAGCCCGACCTCGATCGGCGCGTCGCTCGCACTCGGCAGCGCGGTCACCCAGGCGTCGTGCTGCTCATTGAAGGCGACGTGCCGTGCATCCGGCGAGATCGCGACCTCCTCTGCCCGGACGAAGCGCAGGTGCGCGCGCTTGTCGCCGCCGTCGAGCGTGGCGGAGTAGAGCACGGTGCGCGGCGGCATCGCCGGCTCCTCTGCGGGCTCGTCGTCGATGAAGTAGACGCGCCCGCCGTCGGCCGAGAACGCCGGGCGCAGCATGCGCCGATCGCTGCCGCGGTTCGCGACGCTCGCGACGTAATGACTCGCCCCGCCCGCGCGGCTCGCCCAGCGCACCTCGAGCCAGAGCTCCTCGATCAAGTCGTGGTCGCGAAACGTGGCGCCGCTGCCGCGCACGAACACGAGCTTCTCGCCGTCCGGTGAGAACGAGGGGTTCGCGTACTGCCCGGGCGTGTCGGTGATGCGTACCGGCTTCCCGCCCGAAATGGATCTGCGCCAGACGTGGCCGCCGTCGCGGTCATTCCAGGTCGCGTACGCGATTTCACGGCCATCGGGCGAGAACGCGGGCGAGACTTCGAGATCGCTGCCTTCGCCCAGCCGGCGCGGCGCGCCGCCGCGCGCGGGCATCGTCCAGATCTGACCGAAGGCCTGGAACGCGAGCGTCTTGCCGTCGGGCGCGAGCGATACCCAGCGCAGCACGCGCGCGCGCACTTCGTCGGAGACGGCGCTACGCGGCGTGCGCAGCGCCTCGGTCACGACCTGCTCGACGCGCGCGCGGAACGGAATCGCGCTGCGCGCGCCGGTCGCGGCGTCGAAGCGCCACAGCTTGCTACTGGCGCTCGCGATCAGCGCCGTGCCGTCCGGCGTGAACGCGTAGCCGGGGAACACGCCGTGAAACGCGAAGCCCTCTTGGTTGTCGCGCTGCACGCCCTCCGCGAGCACGCGCGTGCGCCCGCTCGCGAGGTCCATCAGCTCGATGCGCGTCTTCGCGCGCACGCGGCGCACGAACGCGAGCGTCTTGCCGTCGCGCGAGAGAGCCGGCGCAGCGGCGCCGCCGAACTCGGCGGTGATCGCGATCGCCTTGCCGTCGCGCCGATCGAGCCGCGCGATCTGCCAGAGCCCCTCGTTCACGTTGCGGTCGTATTGGAATCGCTCGGCGCGCGCGGAATAATAAATGAAGCGCCCATCGCTGCTTGGTACAAAGGCCGGGTCGGCGGCGTCGGGCTGATCTTCCCGCTTCGTCAAGCGAACGCCCGCGCCGCCCTTTACGTGCCACAGCCACAGCTCGACCGTTGCGAGTGAGGACGCATCGGTGATGCGCTTGCGCCCGGCTACGTACTCGCCATCCGGCGACCACGCG
>JANNKN010000744.1:0-3730 GCA_031396315.1 Deltaproteobacteria bacterium | reverse complement strand
CGTCGCCGGGCAGGAACGCGGCGCGGTCGGTGCGCAGTGCGACGCGCTGGCCCGCCGCAAGATGCGCCGCGATTTCGGATGCGGCGCGCCGCAGGCTCTGCTCGAAGGCTGCGCCGGCCAGCACGCCGCGCGTCGCGAGTCGCAGCGTCACGTCGCGCCGACGATCTTGCTCGGGCTCGCGCACGAGCAGCGCGTCCCGCCTCAGCGAAGCGCGCCAGTGAATGCGCCGGAACGAGTCGCCAGGCGCGTACTCGCGAAGCCCCGCGGATTCCGCGGCCGCGCCGCCGCTTCCGCTCGCTTGCTCGGCCGGCCGCGGCTCGCCAGGGCTGCCGCTCCGTACGTCGACCGCGTCGAGCGCCGGAAACACGAGCGCTTCCTGTGCGAGCTCGACCCACATCGCCTTCGAGAACAACCCGAACGGGAAGCGCGTCGCGACGCGCACGCCGGAGAACTGGAGCTTGCCGCGCCGCCGCGGTGTGAACGCGTAGCTGCGCGTCTCGCTCTCGCCGGGGGCGATGCGCAGCGCGAACGCGCGCCCGGTCGCGAGGTGTTCGTCGCCGCCGCGCGCGATGAAATCTTCGACCACGATCGCGAACGATGGAATGCGCGGCTGCGCGTTCGTGACTTCGAGCGCGATCTGCGCCGAGCGCTCGGCGACGAGCTCCAGCGGCAGCCGCCGCTTGACGCGAATCCCGCGCAGCGCCGATTCGGAGAGCACACCGGATAACACCAGGAACGAGAGCAGCAGCGCGTGGATCATGTAGAGCAAGTTGTTGCCGGTGTTGAGCGCGGCGAGGCCCACCCCGATCGTGAACGCGAAGAACACCCAGCCCGCGCGCGTCGGGCGCAGCGTGCGCGGTGCTTGCAGCCAGCGCGGTGTGCGGCGGCGGCGCAGGGTTCGCTCGGGCGGCTGCGTGCTCACAGCGGAACCGGCGCGCGCTCCACGATCTCGCGCAGAATCCAGCGTGCCTCGGCGGTCGCGCCCGGCGCGCCGGAACGCGCAGCCAAGCCGATGCGGTGCGCGAGCACATCCACCGCGAGCGCCTGCACGTCTTCGGGGATCGCGTAGTCGCGCTCGTCGAGCAGTGCGTGCACCTGCGCGGCGCGCTGCAGTGCCAGCGCTGCGCGCGTTGAGGCCCCGAGCGCGATCGCGTCGTGGTCGCGCGTCTCGGCGATCAGCGCGAGCAGGTAGCCGAGCAGCGCATCCGAGATCTTCACGCGCCCCGCCGCGGCGCGGAGCGCGAGCACCTGCGCGGGCGTAATCACTGGCGCGAGTTTCGGCAGCTCGCTCGCGGAAGGGTCGTCGCGCAGCACTGCCGCTTCGTCGGTAGCGCTCGGGTAGCCGATCTCGAGGCGCAGCATGAAGCGATCGAGCTGCGATTCGGGCAGCGGGTTCGTGCCGTAATGCTCGAGGGGGTTCTGCGTCGCGACTACGAAGAACGGCTCCGGCAGCCTGTGCGTGATGCCATCCACCGTAATTGCGGCTTCGCTCATCGCTTCGAGCAGCGCCGACTGCGTCTTCGGGCTCGCGCGATTGATCTCGTCCGCGAGTACGACGTGGGCGAACAGCGGCCCCGGCTGGAACACGAGCCCGCCGGTCGGTCGCCCGTTCGCGAGCTCGGGAATCGACGCGCCGATCAAGTCGCTCGGCAGCAGATCGCTCGTGAACTGGATCCGGCGGAAGCTCGCGTCGAGGCTCTTGGCGAGCGCGGCGGCAAGCGTGGTCTTGCCGACGCCGGGCACGTCCTCGAGCAGCAGATGCCCGCCAGCGATCAGGCAGATCGTTGCGCGCGCGACCACCTCGGGCTTCCCGCGCAGAGCGCGTTCGACGTTCGCGCGCAGCGCTGCGCCGAGCGCCGCCGCTGCCTTCGGGTCGAGCTGCTCCACGTCGCGCACACCTCATTCGCCGACCCGCAGCGTCGACTGCCAGCGATCCGAAGTAGCTTCGGCACATGCCGAAACCGACTGGAGACTCGAAGCGCGCGCTGGGCGCGCGGGAGGAGCGCTTCACGGACGTGCAGCCGCTGCGCAAGAAGCTCGGAGCCGCGCGCGAAAGTGCGCGCGTGCGGATCGAGAGCCCCGATCCGGAGCTCCTCGAGCGCGCAGCGGCGGATGCCTACGAGGCAGGGGCCGGCGGCGCACTCGAGACGCTCGGCGCGTTGGAGTTGTTCGTCGCGCGGGATGCGCTCAGTGCGGTGCTCGAAGCCCTCGCGCCCTTCGCGCGCGAAGGTCTCGCGATCGGCGCGCCCGAGACGGAGCCTGCGGTCGAGTGGTCCGAAGCGTGGAAGCGCGGGCTCGGCGCCGTCGTGATCTCGGCGCGGCTGCTGGTGCGGCCGCCGTTCTCGCCGGCTCCGCCCGGGTTCTCGGGCATCGAGCTCGTGATCGACCCCGGCCAAGCCTTCGGCACGGGCGGACACGCCACCACGCGGCTTGCGCTCGCCGGCCTCGATGCGCTGCCTGCGGCTGCGCTGCGCGGAGCGCACGTGCTCGACGTCGGCTGCGGCAGCGGCGTGCTGGCCCTCGCAGCGCTCGCACTCGGCGCTGCCCGCGCACTTGGCTGCGACCTCGATCCGCTCGCGACCGAGGCGGCCGCCTCGGCCGCGCGCGCGAACGGCCTCTCGGCGCACGCGCGCTGGCTGACGGGCTCGACCGAGGCGCTCACGGGTCGTGTCGACGGGATCGTCGCGAACCTGATCCGCAGCGAGTCGACGCCGTTGCTCGCGGATTTCGCGCGGCTCGCAAAGCCCGGCGCATGGTTGGTGCTCGCTGGCTTGCTGGTGAGCGAGCGCGAAATCATGCAGGTGGCGCTCGTCCGCGCGGGCTTCCGCGTGACGCAGGAGCGCGAAGAGACGGACACGACCGGCGACGCGTGGCTCGGGCTGACGGCGGAGCGGATCGCTTAGGTGCTCACGACGCGCTCTCGCCCATCCGCGAGCAGCTCGGCCAGCGTGTCGTCGAGCGCGCGGAGCGGGCGCCACGGGGTTGAGGCACGCAGCTTCGCTGCGACGCCGATCGTCGCATCGGGCGGGCGCAGGGGGTCGCGCGACGCCACGAGCTCGGGCGCGATGCGCGCGAGCCGGCACAGGCGCTCGGCGAGCTGCAGAATCGTCAGGGGCTCGCCGCTCGCGACGTTGTAGGCGCCCGCAGGCACGCTCGGAACGAGCAGCGCGAGGTAGGCGGCGACCACGTCGTCGACGTGCAGGAAGTCGCGCACTGAACTCGCGTTGGCGAGCTCGAGCCTCGGCGCCCGGCGGCCCGCCGCAATCTCCGCGAGATCGCGAGCGAGCCGCGCTTCGACGAACGATTCGGGGCGGCCCGCGCCGGTGTGATTGAACGGCCGCGCGCGCACGACGGCGAGGCCGCGCGCGGCGTACACAGCCCCGAGCCCGTCGGCCGCGGCCTTGGTGCGCGCATAATGGCTGGCAGGCCGAAGCGGCGAGGATTCGTCGAAACCGCTGCTGCCGGGTGCCGCGGAGCCGTAGATCGCTGCCGTCGTCACGAGCAGCACGCGCGCGCGCGGCGCCTCGTGCAGCGCGGCCTCGAGCACGGCGCGGCTGCCGAGGGTGTTCACGCGGAACGCGCGCGCCGGGTCGCGCTCGGCTTCGGGCACGGAGGTGATCGCGGCGAGGTGCGCGATCGCGTCGGGGTGCGCGCTCGCCACTGCGGCGCGCACGCGCAAGGGGTCGGCGACGTCGAGCTCGCGGTCGCTGGCGATCACCTCGTCGCCGCG
>JANNKN010000739.1:0-11043 GCA_031396315.1 Deltaproteobacteria bacterium | reverse complement strand
CCAACGCGAGGCGGGGGAAGTCGCCAAGACTCTCCGCTTCTCCTCCTCTCACGGCGCCTAACAAATCTCTGGAGCGGACGCGTGATAGATAAAGTGCCAAGCTCGTGCGTCGGCGTGCGCGCCGCTCAGCTCAACCGTTGGGCGCCGCCAAGAGAAGACGATCGCATGCGATTCGAGATCCTCTCGGGCCTCCCCGGAACCGGCCCTCCTCCGATGCAGTTCAGTGCGACTGGGCACGGCGAGCACCGCGAGGGATTCGTTGTTCGCTTTCTTCCGGTGTCAGGAGTCTCTTGGGTCAGCAAGGAGTTCGGATTTCTTACTCCGCGGAGAGCTCTCCCGAAATGACGTTTCATGCTCATCGATGAGTTTCTTCCGGTCTACGACCGTTCCATGCAACATCGCATCGCGATCGATGCGCCGATCGAAAAGGTCTACACCGTAGTTGGTAAGATGGATCTGACTGGCGCCTACTTGTTTCGAGTTCTGGTTTGGCTGCGCAGTGTTCCCGCGCTGCTCCAGGGCCGGCCGACCCTGGGCTTCACCCTCGATGACTTGGAGCGAATCGGGTTCATTCGGCTAGGCGAAGTGCCGCCGCACGAGCTGGTGCTGGGATTCGTTGCCAAGCTCTGGACGGCGTCCGGGAACTTCCAGAAGTTGGAAGCAAGTGAGTTTCGCGAGTTCGCGACGCCGGGGTACGCCAAGGTCGCATGGAACTTCACACTCACGCGATCGGAAGAGGGCCGCACCCACCTCGCTACGGAGTCCAGGGTGCAATGCCTCGACGAAGCAAGCACCCGGAAGTTTCAGCGGTATTTCTTCTTCATGGGCCCGGTCAGTAGCCTGACCCGGCAGTCGGCCTTGCGCGCATTCAAGCGCCAAGCGGAAGGCGAGAAAGTCCAGAATCGAGGGAGCTGACGGTCGCCTCTGACGCTCGCAGCTATCGGCAAGCCGTTCGATAGCGGAGCGAAGACCACACGAGGCTCGTGATCTGGAAGCTACCTCGATAGTCAAGCGACATTTCCGGCGGATCTCCGGCCAGCCGTGCTGGTTGCCGACCGCCGAAGCGTTGGGCTGTGCATCTGCATCAGTACCCGTGAGGGCATCCTGTTGACGATTCGTGCACCGGCACCAAAGAGCATCGACGAGTACATCGCGGGCTGTCCCTCTGAGGTCCAGCCGATCCTTGAGAAGATCCGAATGACCATCGGCGCCGCCGCACCCGGGGCGCAAGAACTCATGAGCTACCGCATGCCTGCGTTCAGGCTTCACGGCATCTTGATGTACTTCGCAGCCTTCAAGGCTCACATCGGCCTCTACCCGCCGGTATCCGGGGATGCCAGCCTGATGAAGGCGCTCTCTCCCTATGCAGGACCGAAAGGCAATCTCAAGCTCCCGCTCGATCAACCCATTCCGTACGCGCTCATCAAACGAATCGTGCTCCTCCGAGTGAAGCAGGACCTCACTCGGGCAGCGGCGAGCGGGAGGAAGCGAAGAGCGCCCGCCCAACAACCGGCTTCAGCGGACGGCGGAAGGCGCCGTCGCTGAGCCGGAGCGTGAGCAGAGCAGAGAGCCGATGCACGATGGTGTACGCGGCGGCGAGTCTGCCGCTAGGCCGCGAGCTGCGGCCGGACTTCTTCGAATCATCGACCGAGCTAGATCACCCCAACCTCGAGCTCACGAAGGCGAGCAGGGTCTCCAATCACTTCCACCCGCGTGACCTTGGCGTCCGCGAAGGTGAACGTCAGCGCCCGGACGAGCTTGCCGCGCGGCGCGACGATCAATCCGACTGATCCATCGATCAGCGCCAGCTGCACGAATCGCAGCCGCTCCGGGAACGCGACGACGTACTTCGCGAACGGCGAGGCGCCCCTGACTTCCCGCGCCATGCCGGCCTCCGACGGCGGGGCATCGATGCGTGCCGCGGCATCGATGCGAACGACGGTGTCCGGATCGAGCACGGCGACAAGACCCGCGAGGTCGCCTGCGCGCGCCGCCCTGAGAAACGCCTCCACCACTTCGCGCTGACGAGCCTTGCCAATGTCCGACGGCGCTGGCGCTGGCGCGCCGCGCACGCGCCGGCGCGCGCGGCTCGCGAGCTGCTTCGCTGCGTCCGGCGACCGCCCCATGATGGAACCGATCTCCTCGAACGGCATGGCGAACAGATCGTGCAGGACGAAGGCGAGGCGTTCGGCGGGCGTCAGGGTGTCGAGCACGACGAGCAGCGCAATGCCGACAGAGTCCGCAAGCGCGGCTTCGCGTTCGGGATCGGCGCCTTCCCCGCGCTCGGCTCGCGGCTCGGTTGCCTGCGCACTCATCGGCTCTTCGCGCCGCGCCTTCCGCGAGCGCAGCACGTCCAGACACACGCGCGAGACGACGGTGGTCAACCAACCACCCAGGTTTTCGACGGTGGCCGTGTCGGTGCGATTGAGGCGCAGCCACGCTTCCTGCACCGCGTCCTCGGCCTCGCTCAGCGAGCCGAGCATGCGGTAGGCCACTCCGTGCAGCCGCGGCCGATTCTCTTCGAACCGCGCGGTCAGCCAGCCCTGCTCATCCATGTCACGTTCTCGCTGTCCGTTCCGTCATGCATCTGACGAACGACACCAGCCGAATGTGACACGGAGGATGCTCATGCGGTCTCGAAGTGTGCGACGCAGCCGACCCGCCATCGCCGCCGCTTTCGTCCTGGTCGGGGCATTTGGTCTTGCCGCACCGGCGGTCGCGCAAGGCGTCATCGCCACCGGCAATGGGCGAGCCGGGGCCACCGTCGCCGCGCTGATCGCACTGATCGGCGTAATTGTCGGCGCGGTGGCTCTGACCCGCTCCACGCGTCCTAGCGACAAGGGCAACGGGCGAGACGGCGCGATCGTGGCGCTGGTGCTGGCGCTGGTCGGCGTGTTCCTCGCCGCGCTGCATCTCGCTACCTCGCGCGGTGCCATCGGCTCCGGTCACGGGCGAGCCGGGGCCATCGTGGGCTTGGTGCTCGGGCTGATCGGCATGGTTCTCGGCCGGCTCGCTCTCGCCCGCTCCAGCCGCACCCGCTGACCCCTCCAGGCACGCACCGCCTGCCCGGAAACGAAAAAGGAGACTCAGAGCGATGTCTGAAGTGAGCGTGCGGTACATGATTGACGATGTACCCGCGGCCGTCGGGTTCTACACGACCCTCCTGGGTTTCACGCTTGAACTGGACGCATCACCAGCATTTGCCGCGGTTTCGCGTGAAGGCGTGCGGCTGCTGCTGAGCGGAGAAGGCAGCTCCGGGAAGCGCCCGCTCGCCGACGGCCGGCTTCAGGCGCCGGGCGGCTGGAACCGCATTCATCTCCAAGTCATCGATCTCGAGTCGGAGGTCGAGCGGCTGCGAAGTGCGGGCGTGCCGTTCCGTACGAATGAAATCGTCACCGGGCCGGGCGGCGCCCAGGTCATCATCGACGATCCGTCGGGTAATCCGATCGAGCTGTTTCAGCCGCGACGGCGATAGATTGGCGACGCGCGGCCTAACAAGCCGATGAAGCTGACGGGTCGCCTTCGGCGCCCGCACGAACGCGGGGGTAGGTCCGGCGTGGAAGCTCTCCTGGTGATCGACATGCAAGAGGGCCTCCAGCGAGGCGCGCCCAAGCGGGACCTCCCCGGCGTCCTCGAGCGAATCGATCGTTTGGCTGCGCGGGTGAGGCAGCGCGGCGGCTCCGTCTTCTTCGTTCAGCACGACGGTCTCCCCGGAGAGGAATTCGCCCCGTTCACTCCCGGGTGGGCGCTTCTCGGCGCCATCAAAAGGGATGCCCGCGACCCCATCATTCACAAGACGCTCAACGACGCCTTCTTCGGAACGTCCCTCCGGTCTGACCTCGAGCACCTCGGAGTCGAGCGCGTACTCGTCGCGGGCTGGGCCACGGACTTGTGTGTCGATGCGACGGTTCGGTCGGCAGCGGCTCTCGGGTTCCGGGTAGTCGTCGTCGCGGATGGGCACACGCTGAGCGATCGGCCGCACCTGAGCGCCGGGCAAATCATCGAGCACCACCACTGGATCTGGACGAATCTGATCGCTGAGCACCGGGTTTTGCTCGCTCGCGAATCGGAGCTCTAGGCTCGGTGGCAGCGCGAAAAGCAGCCCGCCGAGTACGAAGGACCACGGATGGCGACCAATCCACCCCAACAGCAGGTCCCGAAGGCCAAGAGCTCGGCCGTCGAGTGGCTGCTCGATTCCGACCCTTCGATCCGCTGGCAGGTGTTACGGGACCTAACTGGTGCGTCCGCCGAGGAGGTCGCGGCCGAGCGAGCGCGAGTCGCCACCGAGGGCGCGGGCGCCCGGTTGCTCGCTCTCCAAGGGGCCGACGGGCGGTGGAGCGGCGCGGCGTGGAACCGTGGATGGAACTCCACGATGCACGTCCTGATGCTGCTGCGGGATTTTGGGCTCGATCCCGCGAGCGACCCCGCACGTCGCGCGCTCGGGCTCGTGCGTGACGGCGTGACCTGGAAGGGTTGTGGCCCGCCGGAGTGTGTTGGCAATGCGTTCTTCGCCGGCGAGCTGGAGCCCTGCATCAACGGACAAGTGGGCGCGGTCGGCGCGTACTTCGGCCAAGACGTCCGGGGCATCGTCGCCCGGTTGCTCGCCGAGCAGCTGCCCGATGGCGGCTGGAACTGCGAGGCCGAGAACGGCTCGACGCGCTCGTCGTTCAACACCACGATTTGCGTGCTCGAGGCCCTGCTGGAGCACGAGCAGCGTGCCGGGAACAGCCCGCCGGTGACCGCGGCCCGTCTCCGCGGGCAGGAGTATCTGCTCGAGCGCCGCCTGTTCCGCCGGCGGTCGACCGGCGAGGTAATCGAGCGAGATCGTAAGGGCGGCGCCGCGTGGACGCGCTTCGCCTTCCCGACGTGGTGGCACTACGACGTACTGCGGGGGCTCGAGTACTTGCGCCGCGCTGGCGTCGCGCCCGATGAGCGCGTGGCCGAGGCGATCGACTGGGTCGCGTCCAAGCGCGACGCCGACGGCCGGTGGCCGCTCGAAGTCCGGTACCCCGGCGAGATGCTGGTCGAGACGGATGACGGCGAGGGCCGGCCGAGCCGGTGGAACACGCTGCGCGCCCTACGAGTATTGGACTGGGCTTCGAAGGCCTAACAACCGGTTGCAGTGGAGGGCGCGCCGCCGCGCCGCTCGGGCCGGAGCGGTCACGCAGCGCGGTGAACCGGGTGTCCACAGCGACAAGCGCCCACCGCGATCTCAGGTGCAGCGCGCCGCGGTACGGCCGTGGCCGTGGTCTGCACGTCGCGATGCGGTTTGGCGGGAGCCGATCTAGCGTTGCGCGATGGGCGAGCGAGCGATCGAGACGCGGCGTGGGATCAAGTGCAAGGTGCGAGAAGCGGGGCGCGGGGCGCCGCTCGTGTTCTTGCACGGCGCGGGTGGACTGTTTCCAACGGAGCCGCTGCTCGACGCGCTCGCTGAACGCTTCCACGTGTTCGCGCCGGTGTGGCCGGGCTTCGGCGCCGAGGGCGGCGAAGAGCAGCTCGAGGACATGCTCGATTTCACGCTGCACGGCTGGGATGTGGTCGAGGCATTGGGGATCGAGCGGCCCGTGCTGGTCGGCCACTCGATGGGGGGCATGATCGCGGCGGAGATGGCGGCAGTGAACAACGCGGGCATCGAGAAGCTCGCGCTGATCGCTCCCGCTGGCGTGTGGCTCGACGCGCACCCGCTCCCCGACATGTTCGCGATGACGCCGTTCGAGCTGCCGGGCTATTTGTTCGCCGACGCGAAGGCCGGCGAGGGCATGCTCACCGCGGGCCTCGATCTCAGTAACAACGAGGCGCTGAAGGGCTTCATGGTCGGCAACTCGCGCCGACTCGGCACCGCCGGCAAGCTGCTCTTCCCGATCCCGAACCGCCGCTTCAGCAAACGCGCCTACCGCGTGAGTGCGAAGACGCTGATTTGTTGGGGCAATCAGGATCGCCTGATCCCGCCGGTGTACGCGGAAGCCTGGCAGCGCCTGATCCCGCACGCGGAGCTTGCGCGGATCGACGGGGCCGGGCACATGATCACGATCGAGCAGCCGCGCGCGCTCGCGGACGCAATCGCGGATTTCTGCGGATGACCATCAGCGGGGCCGCCGGCCGACGAGGCATCCGATCGGCGACTCAGAAGGTCCTGCCGAGGTACAAATAGAACGAGTCGCGGTTGCCCTCGGCGACCCCATATCCCAGGTACAGCGGGCCGAGCGGTGTCTCCATCCCGACGAACGCGCTGCCCCCGAGGATCATGTCCTCCAGCAGGTCGTCACGATCCGTCCAGACGTTGCCCGCCTCGAACGAGAGGCCCGCGTAAACGGGATAGCTGAACGAGAGAGCACCAGGGGTCGCAACACGGCGGTAGGTGATGACGCGTGCGAGCGCGGAGTGCCGTCCCGCGAGCTGTCCGTGGTCGAGGCCTGATAGGTTGAGGAAGCCGCCCAAACGCGCGAGATCTGCCGAACCCGGGTCAGCGTCCCAAGTCGTCGAACCGGACAAAGCCAGCAGCAACGTATTGTCTCGGTAGCTGAATGCGTGGCTGAGACGCCCGTTCATGATCTCGTATGAATCCTCCGCGCCGAGGGATTCCCGGACGAGCCCAAACGCAAGCCGCGAGAAGGAGCCTCGTCTCGGGAAGTGAACGTTGTCGAGCGTGTCCGTCGCGAAGCGAACGTAGAACCCGCCGGTGCGGAAATGGTCCGGGTCGATGGCAGTACCGACGACCGTGCGTGCGTGCCCGGCGTCGAAGATCAAGCCGGCGCGCAGCTCGCCCCAGTTCGAAAGCTGGCGGCCGAGATCGAGCCCCACGTTCGTGTGGCGGGCGATGAATTCGCCGGTGCGGTCGTCGCCGTCGTACACCGGGAAGCGCTCGCGCCGAAACTCGAAGCTCGGTGCGATGAACCAGCGACTCTCCGGGTCGAAGGGTTGCCAGAGCTCGGAGAACAGCCGGATCGTGCTGCCGAGCTGAATATCATTGCGCCACTCGCCACCGAGTGCGTTTCCGGGCTGCACCGTGTAGTTGAACGCGAGGCTGTACTCGCTCGTGTTCTCGAAGTTCTCCTCGAGGTTCAGTCCGACGCGCAAATACTGCGGCCCCCAGGATTTCTCCTGCGCTTCGATTCGCAGCGCGATGCCGTCCGGCTCGCGCTCGAGCGCGTAACTGACCCGTTCGAAGGCGTCGATGCCGTAAATCTTCTGCAGGTCCGCTTCGAGTCGCGCGACGTCGAGTGGTTCCCCAGCGCGCGTCTCGAGGCGCGCCTCGAGGACGTCGTCGTCGAGGCGCGAGTTGTTGGTGACGTGCACGGTGTCGATCCGCGGCGGCACGAACTCGCCGTGCCGCTGGTGCGCGAGAACTCCGGCATAGTCGGCCTCGGACGTCGCCAGCAGGTCGAGCTCCGCAAGGCTTTCGCGTGCGGCCGCCTCACCGCGGGGTGCGACCTTGGAACCGAGCTCGAAGGAGCCGGTGCCGACACCTGCGAGCTCGGGCCGGATCAAAATGTCGCGCGGACGCATCAGGGCGAGCTGTCGATCCGTCGTGGAGACGACCATCAGGGAGACCAACTGCCCCACGATCGCAGCGGCGTTGGTGATCTCGTCGCGGCCGTCGAGCGGCGTCCCGACGTCCACCACGATCACCACGTCGGCGCCCATCTCGAGCGCCAGGTCTACCGGTGCATTGTTGGAGATTCCCCCGTCCACGAGCAGCTTGTCGCCGAGCTCGACCGGCGCGATCACGCCCGGCAGCGACATGCTGGCGCGAATCGCGGTCGCGAGACTTCCGGAGTCGTGCACGACGGGCTTGCCAGTCACGACGTCGGTCGAGACAGCGCGGAAGGGGATGTGGAGGTCATCGAAGTCGCGCACGTCCGCGACGGGGAGGAATAAGCGATGGAGGATCAAATTGAGCTTCTGCCCTTGGACCACTCCCCAGGGCAGTGCGATCCCGCCATCCTTGATTCCCACCTTCAGCGCGGTGAGAAAGTTGAGGTCGTCCTCCTTCCGGCGAAAGGAGCGTTCGGAGCGCGGAGGCGCGTCATCGAAGGCGTCGGCCCAGTCGATCTCGTCGACGATTTCCTCCATCTGATCGGGCGAGTAGCCCGCGGCGTAGAGCCCGCCGATGATCGAGCCCATGCTCGTACCGGTGATTAGGTCCACGGGCACGCGCCGCTCCTCGAGTACACGCAGCACCCCGATGTGCGCGAACCCGCGAGCGCCGCCGCCAGAGAGTACGAGGCCGATGCGCGGACGGGTCCTCGGGAGCTCGGCGCCCGGCGGCGCTTGCTCGCCGAAGGCGCTCTGAGCGCTCACGAGCGGCAGCGTCATCGCAATGCAGCCGACACTTGCGATTTGGCGAAGGCGCATGAAATCTCCTCGACGGCGAGTTCGAGTACCCGAAACGAGGAGTATTCCATGAAGCGATCGAGGCTGTCGGCCTTGTTGTTGGCATCGCTGCTGATGAGCGCGGGTTCGGGCGCAGCAGATCCCGCGGCGGAGACCGCCGCTGACCGATGCGTCGGCAAGGTCCGCCTGCGCGGTGCCATCTACGACTATCAGGGCGGGACATTGCAGCCCGGTGTCGCGGAGATACTCGACGAGGTCGCGAAGACAATCCTCGAGCGTTGCCCGGAGAAGCTCCTGATCATCGAGGCGCACGCTTTCGAGATGCCGACCGCGGAGCTGAATCAACGCCTGTCGGAGCTGCGCGCGCACACGCTCCGGTACGAACTCGCGAAGCGCGGGGTCCTCGAGTCGCAGACGATGCCGGTCGGCATGGGCAGCACGAAGCCGGTGGCGCCAACAACGGACCCGAACGCGCTCGAGTTCAACCGTCGGATCACCTTCCGAGTCGCCGACTGAGCCAATGGATCACCGGCATCGAGCCGGCGATCGCTACTTCTTGGGGTGGATGCGGGTGATCTTCGAGCCCTGGAGACCGAGGCCGGCCATCAAGCCCCTCTGGCTGAAGATGAAGGCGTATACGCCCTTCTTGAGGGTCGTCGTGGTGAGACTCTTCCCGACACCTTCGTCGACGATGACGATGCTGGGGCCGACGCCGAGCTCCCAGCCCTCGCTCTTGTCCAGGTAGGCGAGCGATTCGTCATCCATGAACATGAGCACGTATCCGAACGACTGCACACCCGCTTGCAGCCCGTACGACGCGGCGAACGAGCGGTAGTACGCGACGGACTTCCCTTGCTTCCGCAGCACGCCTCTGCCGACCTGACCGCCGACGATGAAGCCGCCCTTCACGATGTCGGGAAAGATCAGGATCGCTTTGGCATTGTCAGCGAGTGTCCGCGCGGAGGGCGTTCCCTCGAGCAACACCTTCAGCGCAGCGTCTGCCTTCGCATCGATCTCGCTCGCGCTGGCCGCATGGGCGGCGCTCGTTTGCGCGAGGAATGCGCTGACGAGAATCACTGCCGAGAGCATGGACTTCAGTTTCATCGTGGACTCCAATCGAATTCTTTTGGTGGCCTACCGAGGGGCATGCGCGCCCGTACGCCGACGTTCGACTATGCCTCAGTGCAACCAGTCCGTCTCGTCGCCCTCGAAGCTGTAATCGAGCTTCACGATGTAGCGGAGGTCGTTCTTCTCGAGCACGCCCGCTGCCGGATCGCTGGCATGATCGAAGCCGAACTCGATCTTCAAGTCGAGATCGTCGAAGAGATCGATCTCGATGCCCTGAGTCGTCTTCACGATCAGCTCGCTGCCGGTGAACGAACGGATCAACGTGTGCTTGTGGTAGAGCGTCAGGTCGGACCTGAAGAGATCTCGCTCGAAATCGAGCTTCCACAACGCCGCGGGAAACTCCCGATCGGGCGATGGAGGCGTGAAGTTCTCGCGGATGTAGCCGGCTCCGAGCGCGACGCTCAGGTGAGTCGGATCCACGTCGAAGAAGCGGTAGCCGCCGGCCAGCGCGAGCGACGAGCGCAGCTCGAGGCTTTGGAACGGGTCGCTCTCGTTGGCGCTGAGCAGCAGCGCGTACCAGCTCTTGGGCAAGTCGCGCTCGTACTGGAGGTTCACACTCCAGTTCTTCGCGCTGAGCGCACCGCTCGACTCGCGTCGATTCAGCGCGCCATCGAGACGAATCGAGTTTGGGCCCCAGCTCGGCTCGAGCGACGCGCTGAAGTCGAACGCCGACGACTTGGTGTTGCCGCTCGCTGCGTTGAAGCCGAGTCCGATCTCCGCGTCGTACCGGTAATATGCGATTTCGAGCTCCTTGACCGCGGCGATCTCGGCGAGCGGCGTGGTGGAACCGGGCGCGGGCGAGGGCGCTTGGGCCTTACCGAGCAGCCGCGGCGTGTCGGAGTGTTTCGTCTCCCAACGTGAAGGCGCGGCTCGCACCTGCATCGTTCCGTCCGCGGCCAGTTCGATGTAGCCGGTCAGCTCGTGCCCGTCCTTGAAGGTCACCTTCACGGGCCGCTCCGTCACGATCGAAGCGATGTACTCGAGCTTGATTTCGATCGCGTCGCTGAAGGGCGGGTCGACCGTCAGCTCCTCGTCGCTCACCTTCTCGATCTTCCCGGAGACGACGTCGCCACTCTTCATGCGTACCACGTCGGCCGAAGCCGCAGGCGCCGTGGCGGCGAACGCCAGAACGAGCGGAATGGTTCGCAGCAAGTTGCCCCCGAGTCGCTGCAATCGATCTCCTATCGTGTGAGCGAGAGCCATTTGGGGAAATCATGCATCAAGCGGCCGAGCCTCGTACCACGATGGTGAGGCGTTCGTCACTAATCCCTGCGGTCTCGCTTCTCGCGTGCCTGGTCGGCGCCGCCTGCCGGCTCGCCTCAGTGCGCGAGAACCTCGCGCAGCTCGAGAGCTTCGGCTCGGTCCGCGGCACGGTGTCGCGGACCGCGCCGGGCGACGCGCCGATCGTCGTCGCGCTGCTCGACGCTGCCTCTCCGAGCGGGCTCGTGCGCGATTACGAGGTTCTCGCCGAGCCGGGGCGTTACTACCTGAAGCGTTTCGCGGACGCGGTGCCCGGCAAGAAGCTCGCGCGCTTCTATCAGATCGATAACAAGCTCGACGTGCTGCTCGACGCGGAGATCG
>JANNKN010000713.1:0-4870 GCA_031396315.1 Deltaproteobacteria bacterium | reverse complement strand
GCGAATTCGCGCCCGCGCGCGCGCAGCTCGAGCGCGCCATCGCGCTCGCGCCGGCGCTCGAGGCGCAGTTATTACTCGCGAAGCTGAACGCGCAGGAGGGGCGGTTCGCGGAGGCCGCCGAGGCGCTCGAGATTGCGCTCGAAGCCGCGCCGCAGCGGGCGGATCTGCTGGCCGAAGCCGCGAAGGCGTGGATCACGGCAGGCCGCGGGCCGCGCGCGCTGCCATTGCTCGAGCGTGCCGTTGCGCTGCGCCCCGAAGACGCGGAGCTGCGCGCGCATCGCGACCGGCTCGTGCGCCTGATCGGACCGGGCGCGGGCGCGGCGCCGTCCACGGACGCGAGTCGTTCGCGATGAGCGCTGCTGCGGCGAACGCGACGCTGCCTCCGAGCCCGTGGCTTTTCGGGCCGTGGAGCGATCTACTGTTCGGCTGCGGCGTGCTCTACACCCTCGCGTTCTTGCTCTTCCTCGCTGCGGGCGCGGAGCTCCGCGCGTCGCAGCCCGCACTGCTCTTCCCCGTGCTCCTCACGTTCGCGTCGATGCCGCATTACGGCGCCACGCTGCTGCGCGTCTACGAGCGCGCGCGCGACCGCCGCGCCTACGCGCTGTTCTCGATCTGGGCGACGCTGGCCGTCGCGGCTTGGCTCGTGACCGGCACGCTCGTTCCCATCGCTGGCGCGTGGCTCGTGACGCTTTATCTCACCTGGAGCCCGTGGCACTACACCGGCCAGAACTACGGCCTCGCGGTGATGTTCCTGCGCCGGCGTGGCGTTTCGCTCGAAGACGGCGAGAAGCGCTGGCTGTACGCGTCGTACGTGCTCTCGTTCGCGTTCGTATTCCTAATGCTTCATCAAGCGCAGCCAGGCGTGACACTGACGACGGCGACTGCCGGCTCGTACGGGTTGCCCGTGCGCCCGCTCGGAATTCCCGCGGTGTGGAACGCGTGGCTACAGCCGTTGCTGTTGACCGCGTACCTCGGCGCGCTCGTGCGCTGCGCGGTGGGCCTCGCGCGCCGTGCGCCGCTCGCGCATCTCGCGCCCGCCGCTTGCCTCACGCTCACGCAGGCCCTCTGGTTCGTCGTGCCGTCGGCGATTCGGCAGTTCGGCCTACAGCCGCCGTTCGAGGCGCTCGATTGGGCGCACCACGATCATTACTTCGTCTGGATCGCCGCGGGCCATGCGGTCCAGTACTTGTGGGTGACGGCATTCACCGCGCGGCACTCGCCCGGTCATCAGGGATTTCTGCCGTTCTACGGCAAGGCACTCGCTTCGAGCGCGGGCATCTGGATGTTCCCCGCGATCGCGCTCGGGCCCGCGGCGCTCGGGCTGCGTTCGCTGGACGCGGGCCTCGCGTTGCTCGTCGCCGCAGCGGTGAACATCCATCACTTCATTCTCGACGGCGCCATCTGGAAGCTTCGCGGTCGCATCGCGGCGATTCTGATCCGCGGCGCGGACGACGCGGACGTCGCCGCGCCGCGCGCGCCGTGGCTGCGACGCGGCGTGTGGGCTGTATGCGCGCTCGCGCTGGCAGCGGCGTTCTGGGTGGACGCGAACCACGAGCTCTCTCGGCGCGGGCTCGCGCGCGACGATCTCGCGGCCGCGGAGCGAGCCGAGGCAAGGCTCGCGTGGATTGGGCACGACCGCGCGGATGCGCGCCGGCTGCTCGGGCGCGCGCGACTCGCGCGCGGGGAGGTTGACGCCCCGCGCGAGCAGATCGAGCGCAGCCTCGCGCTCGAGCCCTCGCTCGCGGGGCACGCCCTGCGCGCTCGCGCGCTCCAGCGCAGCGGCGATGCGCGCGCGGCCGCGGAGTCGTGGGAGGCGGCGCTCGCGTTCGCGCCGAAGAATGCGCGGCTGCACCTGCGCGCCGCGAGCAGTTGGCTCGCGGCGGGCGAGCGCGAAGCGGCGTTTTCACACGCGCAGCATGCGAGCGCCTTCGCGCCGCGCGATCGCGCGCTGCAGCGGCAGCTGAGCGCCATCCGCGCGAGTCTCCGTGCGATGGGGGCACCTCACTGATGGCGAGCGTGAGCTCGACTCCCGCGCCGCTTCGCTCCGGCGAGGGCTGGCTGTTCGGCCGCTGGAGCGATCTCCTGCTCGGCTGCGGCCTGCTCTACGCCGCGCTCTTCGCGGGGCTGCTCGTGTTCGGCCGCGAGCTGCGCCTCGCACAGCCGGGCATCGTCTTCAGCCTCGTGTTCCTCGCCGTCAGCATTCCGCACTACGGCGCCACGCTGCTGCGCGTCTACGAGCGCGCGCGCGACCGCCGCGCCTACGCGCTGTTCTCGATCTGGGCGACGCTCGCGCTCGCATCCGCCTTCGTCGGCGCGCTCTTCGCACCAGTGCTCGGCACCTTCCTCGTCACGCTCTACTTCACCTGGAGCCCGTGGCATTACACGGGCCAGAACTACGGGCTCGCGGTGATGTTCCTGCGCCGCCGCGGAGTCGCGATCGAAGGCGGCGAGAAGCGCTGGCTGTATGCCTCGTTCGTGCTCTCGTTCGTGCTGGTTGCGCTCGTCTCCCACGGCGCCGGCGTCGGCGTGCGCGGCGCGGACCAATACGGGGGCGGCGCAGGCATTCGCTTCGCGCCGCTCGGCATCCCGGCGAGCTGGGTCGCGGCGCTCGCGCCGCTCGTGTGCGCTGCGCAGCTCGGAGCGATGGGCGTCGCGGCCGCGTCGCTGCTGCGGCGCGCTTCCCTGCGTACGCTCGCGCCGGTGCTCGGGCTGTGGCTTGCGCAGTCGCTCTGGTTCACGCTGCCCTACGCCGCGCTGCACTTCAGCTGGTTTCAGTCCGTCGACGCGCTCGATTGGCGAAATAACAACCACTACTTCATGTGGATCGCGCTCTCGCACGCGGCGCAATATTTATGGGTCACGGCGTACTTCGCGCGCCAATCCGGCGCGCAGCCCAGCATTCCCGCGTTCTGGGCCAAGGCGGCCGCCGCCGGCGCGCTGGTGTGGACGCTGCCGCTGCTCGCGTTCTGGCAGCCGGGCTTCGGGCTGCTGTCGCCCGATGCCGGCATGCTCGTGCTGGTGGCGGCGGTCGCGAACCTGCACCACTTCGTGCTCGACGGCGCGATCTGGAAGCTGCGCGGGCGCATCGCGCAGGTGCTGATCCAGAGCCAGCCCGATGCGGAGCCGGACGCAGCGGCAGCGCGCGTGAGCTGGCTCGGACGCGCGGCCTGGGCGGCGTGCGGCCTCTCGCTCGCAGCGTATCTCGGCGGCGTGTTGCTCGAGGACGGCTGGCAGCGCGCGATGCGCGAGCGCGACTTCGCGGCAGCGCGCAGCGCGCTCGATGGGCTCTACTGGTCGGGCCGCGACCGCGGCAGCTATCGGCTGATGGTCGCGCGGGCAATGTCGAGTGCTGGGGCGACCGAAGCGGCGCGCGCGCAGGCCGAGCGCGCGGTGGCCCTCGATCCCAGCCTCGATGCGCACGCGCTGCTCGCGCAAACGCAGCTCGCGCTCGGTGAAAACGCGGAAGCGGCGCGCTCGTTCGAGGCCGCTAGCGCGCTGGCACCCGAGCGTGCAGGGCTCCAGCTGCGGGCGGCGCGCGCGTGGCGAGCTGCGGGCGAACACGAGCACGCGGTCGCGCGGCTCGAGCGTGCACTCGTGCTCGCACCGGGCGACGACGCGATCGCACGAGAGCTCGCGCGCGCGCGCGGCGAGCTGCGTTCGGCGCCTCGCAGCCCCGCTCCCTAACCACCCGAAAAGCGCGGGAAATCGGGGGCGGTGCGAAACTCGCTCCGCTACTGTGCGCCGCCGTCATGACCGCCCGTGTCGTAAAAGTTCGCCGCGCCGAAAAGCTGACCTGGCTCGAGCGGCTTTACGTGCCGATGATCGTCAAAGGTCTCTGGGTCACGAGCGCGCACTTCTTCCGGAACCTCGGCGGCTTCATCTCCGGCAAACGCACAGCGTTCGTCGTGCAGTACCCCGAAGAGCGCCTCGATTTCTCCGACGCATTTCGCGGCCAGCCGGTGCTCGTGCAGCTCGACAACGGCAAGCCCAAGTGCGTCGCGTGCGGACTGTGCGAGTTCGCCTGCCCGACGGATTGCATCACGATCGTGCCGGGCGAGCTGATCGATTCGGGCATCGAGCGCTACCCGCTCGAGTTCGACATCGACATGTCGCGCTGCATGTTCTGCGGCCTGTGCGAAGAGGCGTGCCCCGAAGAGGCGATCGTGATGAGCCGCGAAGTGGAGCTCGGCGCCTTCACGCGCAGCGACATGCTCTACAACAAAGAGCAGCTGCTCGTGCCGGAGGCGATGCTGAAGCGGCGCCTCGATTTCATTCGCGGCGAGTACGACCGCGCACACGCGCCCACGGCTGCAAAGAGCGAGTGATGGAAGACCACGGCTCCGCAGCGCTTCGGCGCCTTTTGGAGGTGCACGGCGCCGCAATCCGAGAGACGCACGCGCGGCTCGGCGACGCCACCGCGATCGTCGATCCGGCGCGCCTCGTGGACGTGATGCGCTTCCTGCGCGACGACGCCGAGTGCCAGTTCGAGATGCTCACCGACGTCACCGCGGTCGACTATCTCGGTGAAGAGCCGCGCTTCGAGCTGGTTTATCACCTCTACTCGCTCACGAAGAACAAGCGCGTGCGGGTGAAGGCGCGCGTTTCCGAAAAGGGCGCGGAGATCGCGACGCTGTGCGAGCTCTGGGCGTCTGCGAACTGGATGGAGCGCGAGGTGTGGGATCTCTACGGGATCCGTTTCGCGGGCCATCCCGACCTGCGCCGGATCCTGTTGTACGAGCAATTCGAGGGCCATCCGCTGCGCAAGGACTACCCGAAGGAGCGCCGCCAACCGCTCGTCGGGCCGCGAAACTAATTAGGGACGCTCGAACGATGTCCACCGACCTCCACCTCCACGCTCAGCTGCCGCCGG
>JANNKN010000711.1:0-10654 GCA_031396315.1 Deltaproteobacteria bacterium | reverse complement strand
ATCGGGGCGCTGATCGACGTCGTGACGACACTCGATCCCTGGGTGGACCACCCGTATCGATTCGCCGCGGTCTGGATGAGATGCCTTGTCAGTGCGATGACTTCTGTTACCTCTCCATTCAGGTCGGCAGATGCCCGCATCCGTTCATACCCGACCCGCAGATGGCCGACCTCGCAGCGTTCGGCTTCGAGGCGGTCGTCGGAGATCTCCACTGGCTGCGGGCAGTGCAGATCGTCGGGAGTCCGCAGGGTCCGTACGGGCGCAATCACCTGATCGGGGCGCTGATCGACGTCGTGACGACACTCGATCCCTGGGTGGACCACCCGTATCGATTCGCCGCGGTCTGGATGACGGAAGACGAGCGCGTGGTGCGCAAGGCGAATGAGATCCTGCAGCGCGGAATCGAGCACCACCCGGAGGATTGGCGCGGGTATTTCTACCTCGCCTTCAATCACTTCTTCTACCTCGGCGAGGAGGAGGAAGCGGCGCGCGTGCTCGAGCCGGCCCTCTCGCTCGAAGGAGCGCCGAACTATCTGAACCGCCTCGCCGCGCGCCTGAAGAGCAAGTCGGGCGGCCTCGAAGTGGCCGCGGCCTTCCTCTCCGAAATGGCGACCCGCGCCGTCGATCCAGGCGAACGCGCGGAATACGAGCGATCCCTCCTGGAGATCGAGACCGAGCGCCGCGCGCGTTTCCTCGACTCTGCACGCGCCGAGTATGTGCGACGCCACAAGCGCGACATCGCGCGCGTCGAGGATCTCGTAACGGGCGGCCTGCTGCGCGAGCTGCCCACAGATGCGTTCGATGAAGGATGGGAGATCAACCACGAGACCGGCGAAATCGTGTCGCGCCACGTCAAATACCGCTACGGCGTGAAGATCGACGGGACGAATCGGAGGCTGCTCGACGCATTTCGCGAGCGCTCGCGAGGAGTTCGGAGAGAGTGATGCCGGAGGCTGAATCCATCGTTCGCGTGAAGGGGCTCGTCAAGGATTTCCGGCCGGGTTTCGGGCTGCACCGGAAGCGCGTGCTGCACGGCATCGACTTCGATGTGAAGCGCGGCGAGCTGTTCGGGTTCATCGGACCGAACGGCGCCGGCAAGACCACGACGCTCAAAATCCTGATGGGCTTGATCCGCGCGACCGAGGGGGAAGCGCAGATTCTCGGCCACGATGTCGGCGAGACGGCGTTCCGCGAGCACATCGGCTTCGCACCGGAGAGCCCGTACTTCTACGATTTCCTGACGGGCGCCGAGATCCTCGACTTCTACGCGCGGCTGTGCGCCGTGCCGAGGCCGCGCCGCCGCGAGCGCGTGCGCGAGGTGCTCGAGCTCGTCGGCCTGGCCGGCGCTGCCGACGCGCGCTTGCGCACGTATTCGAAGGGCATGCTGCAGCGGATCGGGATCGCGCAGGCGATCGTGCACGACCCGAGCGTCGTGTTCCTCGACGAGCCGATGAGCGGCCTCGATCCGGTCGGCCGGAAAGAGATTCGCGATCTCGTCGTGCGCCTCAACGCCGACGGCAAGACGATCTTCATGAACACGCACATCTTGTCGGATGTGGAGCAGATCTGCGATCGCGTCGCGATCATCGTGCAGGGCCGCATCGCTTATCAGGGCGAGCTCGACGCTGTGCTCGCCGGCGGCGAGCGCGAGTTCGAGGTGACCTTCTCTTCGCTCGCGCCCGAGTTCGCCGAGGAAGCGGAGGCTCGATTCGACGCGACGCTCTCGGGCCGCGGCGACTTCATCACGCTGCGGGCTTCGCACAAGCACGTGAGCGAGTTGTTACAAGGCGCGCTCGCGGGGGGCGCAATCGTCGAGGAGCTGGCGCCCGTGCGCGCTGGACTCGAGGCGGTCTTCCTCGACGCGGTCGCAGGCAAGCTCCAGAAGGAAGCGCGATGAAGTGGCTCGGCGCCGTGGTCGCGATCGCGGGCAACACCTGGCGGGACGCAATTCGCAGCAAGGTGCTCTACGTGCTGCTGTTCTTCGCGCTGTTGTTGATCGCGACCAGCGCGACCCTCGCGACGCTCTCCTACGTCGAGCGCGAGCGCATCCTGCAGGACGTGAGCCTCGGCGCGATCCGTTTCTTCGGAACCGCGATCGCGATCTTCGCGGGCGTAGGTCTCGTGCACCGCGAGGTCGATCGCCGCACGATCTTCACGATCCTCTCGAAGCCCGTGCAGCGCAGCGCGTTCATCGCGGGCAAGTATGCGGGCCTCGTCGCGACGCTCTGGGCGTTGCTGGCAATCATGGCGGCGTGTTTCGCCGCCGCATCCTGGCTGGCCGACGCCCCGCTCGATCGCGGACATGCAACGGCACTCGCACTGATCGCACTCGAGCTCGCCGTGGTGGTCGCGTTCGCGACGCTGTTCTCCTCGTTCGCGACGCCCTTCCTGGCGGGTTGTTATAGCCTCGGCGTCTACTTGGTCGGTCACCTGACGCGCGATCTCTACGCGATCGGACAGACGCTGAAGGCAGGGCCCGCGCAAGACCTGACCGTTTGGGTTCATCGCGTGATGCCGGATCTCGAGGCTTTCAACCGCAGCATCGAGGCGGTGCACGGCCTGCCCATCCCAGGCAGCGAGGTCGCGTGGACCGTCGTACTCGGCGTGTCGTGGATCTTCGGCTTCCTGCTCGTTGCGGTGATGACGTTCGAGCGGCGCGACTTCCGATAGCCTCGGCCCCCGCGAATGGATCCGATCCACACGACCTACGCGTTCACGCCGCCCGCGCTCGCTTTTGTGGGTGCGTTCGGCCTGATGGTCGGCTCCTTCTTGAACGTCGTGATCCACCGCGTGCCGCGGGACGAATCGATCGTGAGCCCACGCTCGCGCTGCCCTGGCTGTCAGCAGCAGATCGCGGCCTGGGACAACGTGCCGGTGCTCTCGTGGATCTTGTTACGGGGCCGCTGTCGCAGTTGCGGCACGTCGATCTCGGCTCGCTATCCGCTCGTCGAAGCGATCACGGGCGCAGTCTTCGTGGCGATTGCCGTCGTCCACGGCGCGAGCGCGATGACGGTGCTGTGGTGGGCCTTCGCTGCCGGCTTGATCGCTGCCGCAGGCATCGACTGGGACGAGCGCTGGATCCCAGATTCGCTCTCGCTCGGCGGGCTCGCGGCCGGGCTCGCGCTCGTCCCGCCCGCGCACTGGCTCGCGGGAGCGAAGTACGCGGGCGCACTCGCGGATGCCTGCGCGGGCGCGCTGATCGGCGGCGGCATGCTCTGGCTCGTCGGCTTTGCGCACGCGCGCGTGTCGGTGGCGCTCGGCCGTACGTTCGAGCATTGGCCCGGCGAGGGCAACGAGGCGCCGCGGATCGCCAGCCTCGATTATTGGACTTGGTTTCCCGGCCTCGGGTTCGGCGATGTGAAGTTGATGGCGGCCGTCGGCGCGTTCCTCGGGCCCCTCGGAGTCCTCGAGGCCATCGTGCTCTCCGCCGGCTTCGGGTTGCTCTTCGGCCTCGCTCCGCTGATCGCGCGTAGGGAGCTGAACGTTCCGTTCGGATTCGGGCCCGCCATCGCGCTCGCGGCGCTGGTCGCGGCGATCGTCCCGTTCCACGGCTTCGGCTGAGCGCCGCGCAGGCCGAACGCACTCAATCGCCACTCGCCGCGTGCCGAAACGGGCTCGTCGGCTGAGGGGGTTGCACGAGTGTTGCGTGTGGTTTGGGCGCCTAACGCCTTACCCGTGGGCGTCGCCGTCCTGGTCCTGGTGGCATCGCTGGCTTGCAATCGAGTCGCGACGGAGCCGCGCCCGATGCCGAGCGGTCCGAACGTCGTGCTCATCACGATCGATACGCTGCGCATGGACCATGTCGGAGCTCGCGCCGGGCGCGTCAGCGAGACGCCGGCCCTCGACGCGCTCAGTGCGGAAGGTGTGCGCTTCGAACAGGCCGTGGCGACGGTGCCGCTCACGCTGCCGTCGCACACCTCGATTCTCACGGGCCTTTACCCGCCCCATCACGGCGTCCGCCACAACGCGATCTTCGAAGTCCGCAGCGAGATCGAGAGCGTTGCCGAGCGCTTTCAGGCGTCCGGCTATGCGACGGCTGCCGTCATCGGCGCGGCGGTACTCGACGCGAAGTTCGGCCTCGCGCAGGGCTTCGATTCTTACGACGACGACATCCCCGAGCACCGCGCCGCGAGCAGTGGTTTCTTCGAGCGGCCGGCGACCGAAGTCACCGATCATGCGCTCGCCTGGCTCGAGCGAACCGACCGTCCGTTTTTTTTGTGGGTCCATTATTACGACGTGCATGCGGCCTACGATCCGCCCGAGCCCTATCGCACGCGCATGGGCAAGGACCTGTACGCGGGCGAAGTGGCGTACGTGGACGCGCAAATTGGACGGCTCGTCGAGGGCCTACGCGCGAGCGGACGGCTCGATCGCACGGTCGTCTCCATAACAGCAGATCACGGCGAGGGGCTCGGCGATCACGGTGAAGCGTCGCACTCTTATCTCGTCTACGAGAGCGTGCTTCACGTCCCGTGGATTCTCCGCGGCCCCGGCGTGCCGGCGGGCCGAGCCCTCGACGAAGTCGTGTCGAATGCAGCCGTCGCGCCGACGCTCGTCGAGCTCGCGGGCCTTCCGCCGCTCGCGAAGACCGACGTCGCAAGTGTCGTGCCCCTGTGGACCGGCCAGCCGAAGTCCGGCGGCGGCTGGGCATACGCCGAGTCGCTCGCCGGGCAGCTCGAGTTCGGTTGGGCGCCGCTCTACGCCATTCGCAGTGGGCGCCAAAAGTTCATCGAGGCGCCGCGCTCCGAGTTCTATGACCTCGCTGCCGATCCCGGAGAGCAAGCGAATCTGCTCGATTCCAAGAATCCGCCCCAGGAGAAAGTGGCGGCAGCCCGCGCTCGGGTCGCGGAAGCGCGCGCCGGCGAGCACCAACTTTCCACCGTTTCCGTAGACGCGAAGACGCGCGCGCAGGTCGAGGCACTCGGGTACCTCGTGCCAACGGCCGGCGCCGCAGCGCAGGGCTCTGGCGAAGATCCGAAGGACGTTCACCGGAGCGCAGCAATCGCCTACGAGGCGCTCGCTGCGTATTTCGCTGGCGATGCAGCGGGTGCCGAGCGCCTCGCGCACGAGACGCTCGAGAAAATGCCGAACAGCGTGCGCGCGCACGAGATCCTGGCGCGCCTGTATCTGCAGTACTCGCGACCGGCGGAAGCGCTGCCGCACGCGCTGGCGGCGGCTCGCCTCCAGCCGGAGTTCGCCGACTACCAAGCAACCGTTGGTATCGCGCAGTTGGCATTAGGGGATTATGCCGCGGCCGTGCGGGCCTTCGACGCGGCAGCGCTCATCGACGGGGGAAGCGCGGGTCGCCATCTCGGGCTGATGTGGCGCGCGAAGGTCGGTGGCTCGATCGAAGAAGCTGCGCAGCACGCCGATGCAGCGCTCACTCTCGAGCCGGAGCGGGTCGCGACCTGGGACACGATCGGCGAGATCTGGGAGAGCGTCGGAGAATATGAGCGGGCGCTCGACATCTACGAACGCGCAGCGGAGCGCTTCCCGACGGAGAAGCGCCTGCAGATGCGGCTTGCGATCCAATACGCGCGGCTCGGGGAGGATGCCGACTCGCTTGCGCATCTCGGCGCCGCGAAGGAGAGCGCCAGAGATGGCCGGCTCGCGAGCCGGCTCGCGATCGTCTACGCCGCGCGCGGAGAACACGCGCGAGCCGAGCCGATCCTGCGCGATCTCGTCGCGCGCAACCCCTCGGGTCCAGCCCGCGCATACCTCGCGCGCTTACTGCGAGAGACCGGGCGAGAAGCCGAGGCCGCTCGGCTGCTCGAGATCCACGGCAGCGTGCCGGCAGCGCCTGCACCGATTCTCGATGGCCTCGCTCCGCAGGACATCCCGCACGGCTAACGTGCCCCCTTCGCCCGAGCGAGGGAGTCGCGATGGCCGAGACGAACGCCGAGCAGCGCACCTATTGGAACGAGCAGGCGGGGCCCGTGTGGGTCGCGATGCAAGAGCGCATGGATGCGCAGATCGGTGCGCACGGCGCGCTCGCGCTGGCCGCGCTGAACGCGCAGCCGGGCGAGCGCATCCTCGACATCGGCTGCGGCTGTGGCGCGACCGCGCTCGCGCTCGCACGCGCGGTCGGCGCTGCCGGCCGCGTGCACGGCGTCGACATCTCCGGGCCGATGCTCGCCCGCGCCCGCGAACGCGCGGCGGCTGCGGGCTTCGCGAATGCAACATTCGAGCTCGCCGACGCGCAGACGCACGCGCTACCGGCCGGCAGCTTCGACGCGCTCTTCTCGCGCTTCGGCGTGATGTTTTTCGAAGCTCCCGCCGTCGCGTTCGCGAACCTTGCGCGCGCGCTGCGGCCGGCCGGTCGCGTCGTGTTCGCCTGCTGGCAGCCGATCGCCGCGAACGCGTGGGTCGGCGTGCCGATGGCGGCGCTCGCGAGCGTTTTGCCGCTGCCGGCTCCGCCGCCGCCAGGCGCGCCGGGGCCCTTCGCGTTCGCCGATCCCGAGCGCGTGCGCGGCATCCTCACGCAGGCGGGCCTCACGGACATCGCCTTCCGCAACGAGACGCTGCCGATGGCGTTCGGCGGTGTCGACGATGCTGCGGCGTTCCTCACCGACATGGGCCCCGCCAGCCGCGCCGTTCGCGAGGCCGGCGGCGGTGACGCCCTGCGCGAGAAGGCCCAGGCCGCGATCCGCGACGCGATCGCCCCGCACGCGCGCGCCGGCCGGGTCGAGCTGCCCTCCGCGATTTGGGTGGTCAGCGCCCGCAAGCCGTAGCCGCGCGCGCCTCCGGGCCGCCCTGCCTTGAGGACCGTCGCTCCTCCCCTATCTTGCGCCCGCTTTTCTCCCCGGTCGTCTAACGGTAGGACCGCAGATTCTGACTCTGCTAGTCGAGGTTCAAATCCTCGCCGGGGATCCAGCGCCGCTCTCTTGCTGCGATGTCGGCTCGCGACCGTCACCGCGACCCGCCTCCGCCGCGCACAGGTCCGCCGTGAAGATCGTCGTCGATTCCCTCTCCGATACCCCCGCAGCGTTCCATTTCACGGTGACGCCGGCGTGGTACCGCGCGCGCTATCCCGAGGAAAAGCACCCCTCGGATGCACTCAGCGACCCGCTCGCGATCGACGGCCGCGCCTACCGGGCGATGGACGACTTGCTGATCGAGGGCAGTGTGCGCGGTGAGGTGGATGTCGCGTGCAGCCTATGCCTCTCCCGCTATCGTGCGCCCGTCCGCGAATCGTTCCGCCTCGTGCTGGAGCCCGCCGGAGCCAGAGTTCCTGCCGATCCTGAGGGTGCCGACGCCCTCTCCAGCGACGGCCTGTACCTTGGCGACGAGGCCTCGACGGGTTGGTTTCGCGGGCAGGTCATCCGTCTCGATCGTTTCATCGGAGAGGTCATCTCACTCGCGTTGCCGGTTCAGCCCGTCTGCCGAGAGAGCTGCAAAGGGCTGTGTCCGTACTGTGGCGTGGATCGGAACGCCGAGTCGTGCAACTGTGCCGAGTCCCGACCCGATTCCCCGTTCGCCGTCCTCCGCAAGTTGAAGAAGGACGTCCCATCCCAATAGGCCGCCGGGCCATCAGTTCCGATCGGAGTCAAGCATGTCCGCCGTCCCGAAGCGCAAGGTCTCCAAGTCGCGCAAGAACATGCGCCGCAGCCATCATTTCCTGACCAATCCGCCGAGCGCCGCCTGCCCGCAGTGCAGCGAGCCGCGCGCGCCGCACCGCGTCTGCCGCTTCTGTGGCACGTACGGCGGGCGACAGGTGTTGAAGGTCGACGACGCGGAGTAGGGCGTGCTCGCGCTCCTGTTTCCCGGACAAGGCTCGCAAGCGGTCGGCATGGGCCGCGATGTGTTCGACGCCTCGCCCGCCGCACGCGCGACGTTCGAAGCCGCGGATCGCGCGCTCGGCTTCTCGCTCTCGAAGCTGTGCTTCGAGGGCCCCGAGGAAGAGCTGCGCCGGACCGAGATTCAGCAGCCCGCGATCCTCACCACCAGCATCGCACTGCTGCGCGCACTCGAAGAGCGCAAGCCGCTCGCGCCCAGCTACGTCGCGGGCCACAGCCTCGGCGAATACTCTGCGCTCGTCGCCGCCGGTGCGCTCGCGTTCGAAGACGCCGTCGTGCTGGTGAATCGGCGCGGCCGCTTCATGCAGGAAGCCGTGCCCGCCGGGCAGGGCGCGATGGCCGCGTTGATGGGCCTCGACCCCGAGGCCGTCGCAGCCGCCTGCCGCGCCGCCGCCGCCGAGACGCATGCCGTCGTGTCGCCGGCCAACTACAACTCCCCGCAGCAGACCGTGATCGCAGGCGAAGCCGGCGCCGTCGAGCGCGCGATCGCGCTCGCCAAAGAGCGCGGTGCCAAGCGCGCGGTGGCGCTGCCGGTCTCTGCGCCGTTCCACTGCGCGCTCATGCGCCCCGCTGCGGAAAAGCTCGCGCTCGAGCTCGCGCGCGTGCGCTTCAGCGACCCGCGCGTGCCAGTGATTACGAACGTCGAGGCTGCGCCGAACACGAGCGCCGCGCGCATTCCGGCGTTGCTCGAACAGCAAGTCACCGCGCCGGTGCGCTTCACCGAGACCGTCCAGCGGCTCGCCGCGCTCGGCGTCACGCACGTGATCGAAATCGGGCCGGGCGGCGTGCTGACGGGGCTGGTCGCTCGCATCGAGCGAGGCATGGCGCGCGCGAACGTGGCGACGCGAGAAGACGTCGAAGCCGTGGTGTCGGGCGGCGCAGCGGCCTAGGGTCCGCGCACTCGCGCATCGCGAGAAGGAAGGGCGCACTATGAACGCGGGTCTGGCGAAGCGAGTCGAGGCCATCATCGTCGAGCAGCTCGGCGTCACTCCGGAAGAAGTCGTGCCCGAAGCCTCATTCATCGACGATCTCGGTGCAGACTCGCTCGACATCGTCGAGCTCGTGATGGCGATGGAAGAAGAGTTCGACATCGAGATTCCCGACGAGCACGCGGATCGGCTGCAGACGATCGGCTCGGCCGTCGAGTATTTGAAAGAGCGGCTAGAGGCCTGATGCAAGCTCGCGCGGGCGCGCAGCGAGACGAAGCCGACTCCGATGCGTGCGAGATCGTGGTCACTGGGCTCGGCTGCGTCTCGCCGCTCGGCACCAGCGCGGAGGCGACCTGGGCGGCGATCGTCGCTGGGCGCTGCGGCATCACGGCGCTCCCGGACGAGTTCGACGCGCGCCTCAGCGTACGAATCGCGGGCCGCGTCACGGGCGAGCTGAACCCCGGCACGGTGGAGCACAAGGAATTGCGCCGCCTCGACCGCGCGATTCTGCTCGCACTCTGCGCGGCGCGCGAAGCGCTCGAAGACGCGCAGCTCGCGGGCGCCGTCGGCCACGCGGTCGATCGCGACCGAATCGGCGTCGCGATCGGCTCGGGCATCGGCGGCATCCACACCATCATCCAGAACGACCGCGTGTACATGGAGCGCGGTCCGAGCCGCGTCTCGCCTTTCTTCATTCCGATGACGCTCGCCAACATGGCCGCGGGCATCGTCGCGATTCACCACGGCCTGCGCGGCCCGAACCTGTGCCACGTCACCGCCTGCGCGAGCGGCGCCCACGCGATCGGCGAGTCGATGCGGCTGCTGCGGGCCGGCGCGGCCGACGCGATGGTGGTGGGCGCGACCGAGGCCGCGGTGGTCGACCTCGTGATCGCGGGCTTCGCGAACATGCAGGCGCTCTCGAAGCGCAACGACGCGCCCGAACGCGCCAGCCGCCCCTTCGATCTGGACCGCGACGGCTTCGTGCTGAGCGAAGGCGCGGCGGTGCTCGTGCTCGAGCGCGCGGACCACGCGCGCGCCCGCGGCGTGAAGGTGCGCGCAAAGCTGCTCGGTTACGGCGCGTCCTCCGACGCGGCGCACATGGTGGCGCCCGACGCCTCCTCGGGCGGCGCGCTGCGCTGCATGCGCGCCGCGCTCGCGGACGCGGGGCTCGCGCCGACGGACGTGGATTACGTGAACGCCCACGCCACCAGCACCCCGGCAGGCGACGCCGTCGAGGCGCAGGCGCTGCGGGAGGCCTTCGGCGCACACACGGACCGGCTCGCCGTCTCCTCGACGAAGGGCGCGACGGGCCATCTGCTCGGCGCCGCCGGTGCGCTCGAGGCGCTGCTCTCCGTGCGCACGCTCGAGACGGGTATGCTGCCGCCGACGCTGAACTTGGATCGCCCCGATCCGTCGTTTTCGCTCGATCACGTCGCGAACAAGGCCCGCAGCGCGCGGGCCCGGGTCGTGCTCAGCAACTCCTTCGGCTTCGGCGGCGTGAATGCGGCGTTGATCTTTGGAAGTGCGGATTGACGACTGCTGCAAGCCGGGCGAAGCCCAGCGCGCAGCGAGCCGAAGGCGAACGAAGTGACACACAAGCAAGCCGGGCCAAGCCCGGCGCGCAGTGAGCCGAAGGCGAACGACGGCAACAAAGAGAGGAACAAGACGATGGGTGATTCCATCGCGATGGGCAGCGATCACCGCGGCTATGCGCTCAAGCAGGCGCTGCGCGCCAAGCTCGAAGCGGCCGGCTACACCGTCAGTGATTACGGTCCGCACGGCCCCGAGTCGGTGAACTATCCCGAGTTCGCGGCGCCCGCGGCGCGCGCCGTCTCGAACGGTGAAGCCACGCGCGGCATCGTGATTTGCGGCAGCGGCCTCGGCGTGATGTACACCGCGAACCGCTTCCCGCGCGTGCGCGCTGCGCTC
>JANNKN010000698.1:0-9391 GCA_031396315.1 Deltaproteobacteria bacterium | reverse complement strand
TGATCTCCTTCCCCAGCGCGGCGATGGTCGTGCCCGACGGCGAGTGGGAGGCGGTGGGCCGTGACTCGCACGCCGTGATCGACGAGGCGAAGGCCGCCGGCGTCTACGTCTTCGGCGGCGGCATCGACGAAGACGTGCCGCCCGCGCTCGTCTCGGCCGACGGCGCGACCGCCCAGGGCGGCTACCCGTGGGCTCCACCGCTCGACGGCGGCTTCACCGTGCTCGAACTGCCCTCGCGCGAGGAGGCTGTCGCGTGGGCCGCGCGCATCGCGAAGGCCTGCCGCTGCGACCAGGAGCTGCGCGTCTTCCAGTTCGACGCGGAGTCGTGAGGGCGGCGGGTGCGGGGGCATTGCGTTGGCTGCCACCGTTACGACTGCCGTCGTTTATGTACTAAGCACCTTTAGAAACCCGCGCCTAACAACCGTGAGACTGGCGCCTAACCCTTCGTTGCACCCGACGGCCTACAGCGGGCTTCGTCCGCTTCCGTCCGCGCGGGTGCACTCAAACCGGGACCCGTGCAGAGCCCGCTTCGCGCGCGCGTGAACTCCAGCGCCGTTCGCCGCCGCAGTTGCCGCCCCTTGCCGCCCATTTCCGGCCGTGAGCGGCCACGGTATCACCCATCCGCGAGGAGGAATCGCATGAGCGGTGGAGGAGCGCTTCGAGTCCAGGGCGCCGTAGCGCCAGGCTTCGAGTCCGTTCGATCTCTCTACGAGCAAGAGATGCGGACGATGGCCGAGGAGCACACGCAGCTCTGCGTGTACTACCGGGGCGAGCGCGTGGTCGACCTGTCGGCATCGCCCGCGCACGAGTCCGGGTTCACGCCCAACTCGCTCGTGAACGTCTTCAGCAGCGGCAAGAGCCTCGAGTCGATCGCGATGGCGGTTCTCGTGGGGCGCGGGCTGCTCGACTACGCAGCGCCGGTCGCCCGTTACTGGCCCGAGTTCGCCGCTCACGGGAAGGGGGATCTCACCGTCGCAGACGTGCTGCGCCACGAAGGTGGGATGGCCGCTTTCCGCACCTCGCTCGATCCCGACGACCTACTGCCCGCGCGCCTGAAACAGAACAAGGTGGGCGCCGTCATCGAGAGTCACTCTCTCCGCTACCCGACGGGCGGCGGCGGGAAGCGCGAATACCACGCGATCACCCGGGGCTGGATCCTGAACGAGGTGTTCCGGCGCGTCGATCCCGCAGGCCGGACGATCGGCGAGTTCTACGACGAGGAGATCCGCCGTCCGCTCGATGCCGACGTAATCATCGGGGTCAAGGAAGCCGAGCTCGAGCGGATCGTGAAGGTGAAACTGCTGGGGTTCCTCTTCCTGTTTCTCCAGAGCCTCGTGCCCAAGTTCCTCGGGCGGAAGATCCAGCACCACTTCCTCCAGATCGTCGGGCGGATCCTGCTCATGCTTCCGGGGCTGCGTCACGCCACCACCTTCGGTGCGCCGCCTGCCTACACGGGGATGAAGGGGATTGGCTTCTTCAACGAGCGCAGCGTCGCGATGGGCGAGACGCCGTCGGCCGGGGCGAAATGCTCGGCGCGCGGGCTCGCGAAGCTCGCGGCAGTGATGGCAGCCCGTGGCCGTTGGAAGGAGCGCGAGGTCGTGAGCGAGGCGGGCTGGAAGGCCATGCACGACGCGCCCGTCGAGGCGTTCATGGGCTTCGCACCGACAGCGTTCACCCAAGGCGGCGTGAACCGCTTCCGGGAGGTCGGCCCGAACGCGACGACGCTCGAGCGCGCCTTCAACACGGGGCGCGAGGGTTATTACGGCTGGATGGGCCTCGGGGGCTCGATCTTCCAGTGGCACCCCGGGCACGAGATCGGCTTCGCCTTCGTGCCGACCGCGCTCCACGTGCTCGACATCCTCAACGAGCGGGGGAAGGTGTACCAGGCGGAAGTGCTGCGCTGTGTCGAGCGACTGCGGGGGTGACAGTTGTTAGGGAGAGCTCGGCCCAGCGGGTAGTCCGTGCCGCCCATCTCCGGCGCTGAAGACGCTGGAAGAGAAAGATGGCGGCCTAGCAAGGAGTCGATCCGGCTCTACAAGCCGGGGGTCGCAGGTTCAAGCCCTGCCGCGCCCACCGCGAGAAGGGCGGAGGGCGGACGCCTTGCGCAGAATCTGGTTCGCGCGGCGCAACTCACGCACCTCGCGCTCGAGTTCGGTGCGGGCTGGCGCGATCGGCGCCGCTCACCCGGAGGCAACCGCTTGGTGGGCGGGCGTATAGTGCGAGCCACAAGCCTCGCTTCAGAGGAGGGGCCTCGGTGCGCAGCTCGATGTGCTGGCTCGCAGTCGCGGCGCCGCTCGCCGTGAGCGGGGCGACGGCGGCCGAGGGCGATCGCGCGGAGGAGCGCGCGCGCATGGTCGCCGAGCAGATCGCCGGCAGAGGCGTGCGGGACGAGCGCGTGCTCGCGGCGCTGCGCAAGGTGCCTCGCCATCGCTTCGTGCCCGAGACGGAACGCGGCGAAGCCTACGAAGACCATCCGCTGCCGATCGGGTCGCGGCAGACGATCTCGCAGCCCTACATCGTGGCGGTGATGTCCGACCTCGCCGAGATCTCGCCCGGCGAGCGGGTGCTCGAGATCGGAACCGGCTCGGGTTATCAGGCCGCGGTGCTCTCCGAGCTCGGCGCGGAGGTGCACTCGATCGAAATCGTGCCGGAGCTCGCAGAATCCGCGCGCCGCACGCTCCGCGAGCTTGGCTACCAACGCGTGAACGTGATCGCGGGCGATGGCTATCGCGGCCTGCCGGAGCGCGCCCCATTCGACGCGATCCTCGTGACCGCTGCACCGGACCACGTGCCGCAGCCGCTGGTCGATCAGCTCGCGATCGGCGGGCGTCTCGTCATTCCGGTCGGCGATGCCTTCCAGCAACTGCGCGTGTTCACTCGTACCGCGAGCGGCGTCGAGGAGAGCACAGTCTTCTCCGTCAGGTTCGTGCCCATGACGGGAGAAGCGCGAGAGAGATCGCGCTAAGCGCTGGCGAGACGCGCGGAAGCGGCGTCGGCGCCCTCTGCCGGGTTTTGCGGGATGGCTGTGCTGAGTGAGTCACAGATCCGCGGACTCGCGTGCGCGATTGACGCCGCAACCTAATGCAGCCTAGGGTGACCGCGAGCCGATCCGCTGCCTCCGTCTTCAATGCATGGCCCAGCGCGGCCTGCGGGAGATCGCTTCATGAAAAGCCTCGGTCGTTGGGCGGTCGCAATCTGCGCGGCGCTGATGCTGCCGGCCGTCGCCTCGGCGGCGGCGGACATGGTTCTCCAAATCAAGGGCGTGACGGGCGAGCCGCGCGTCGTCGCCTGCGCAGATGGTGCGTGCGTCGTGACAGATCTGGCATCGGGCTCGTATTCGGTGTGGGTGTGCGACAAGCAGGGCAAGGTCGTCCCGACCGACATCACCCTCGAGTACGCGCTGGTGAGCCCGCGCGACGCCACTTCCGGTCAGGCCTCGGGCAAACGCATGCACAAGCCGATCACGATCCGGAAGGAGTGGGGCCGGGGCGCCAAGCCGGCCAACGAGTTCGCAATCGACGAACCCGGAGCCCAGCTGGTGATCGGCGTTTCCGCCGAAGCGGTCGATGCCGCAGTCGCAAAGGTGACGAAGTCGCGGTCGAACATTCAGAACAACTGAGTCGCGGTCGACGAGGGCCGGTGTTACGGCGAGCAGCGAGCGCGCAGACTGCTTTGCACGGTCGCCTAACACGCAAAACACTCCGCAGGCGCCGTCTCGGGCCGGGGGCGTCCGGTTCGATGTACGCTGCGGCACCTCACACTCGGGGAACCGAACGATGCCGCAATTCTTACTGATCGGACTTTGCGAACCGCCCAGCGCCGAGAAGCAGGCGCAATTCGACGAGTGGTTCGTGAATCAACACATCGAAGACACGGCGCACTGCCCGAACTTCATCCGCGGACGCGTGTACAAGCTCGCCGGACCGCACCTCGACGGCACCACCGTCTCCAGGTTCATCTCGGTGTACGAGGTCGATGCGCCGAGTTACGAGGAGGCCGAACGCGTGCTGAACGAATGGCAGGCGAACCCCCACGCCTGGTCGGGACGCAAGGCGCACCTCGATACCGCAGCGCGCATGAAGGGCATGCCGCTGAAGATCATCGGCTCGGGCTGGTACGAGCTGCTGAAATCCTTCGATGGGCCAAAGGCCTAACGGCTCCGCAACAAGCGAGAGAGAGAGAGGAGTGAGCGCATGGAGATGCGCGTACTCGGACGTACCGGCGTCAGCGTGAGCAAGCTGTGCTTCGGCGCGGGCATGTTCGGCTACTTCGGCAACGACGACGAAGCGGAGTGCATCCGGATGGTTCGCCGCGCGCTCGACGCCGGCATCAACTACTTCGACACCTCGGACGTGTACTCGCACGGCGAGTCGGAGACGATCCTCGGCAAGGCGCTCGCCGGCGTACGCGACGACGTGGTGTTGGCCACCAAGTTCAGCCTGCCGATGACCGCCAACCCGAACCAGCGCGGCAACTCGCGGCGCTGGATCCTGCAGGAGGCCGAGAACAGCCTGCGTAGGCTCGGCACCGATTACATCGACCTCTACCAAGTGCATCGCCCCGACGACAGCACGGACATCGACGAAACCCTGGGCGCGCTCAGCGACCTGGTGCGCGCGGGGAAGGTGCGCCTGCTCGGCTCGTCCACGTTTCCAGTGGAGCAAATCGTCGAGGCGCAGTGGACCGCGCAGCAGCGGGGCCGCGAGCGCTTCCGCGTTGAGCAGCCGCCGTATTCGATCTTCGCGCGCCGCATCGAGGCCGACGTGTTGCCCACCTGCCAGCGCTACGGCATGGGCGTTGTCGTGTGGAGCCCCCTGTCTCAAGGCTGGCTCACGGGCAAATGGCGCCGTGGCCAGAACCCGAGCGACACGAACCGACAGAAGCTGCAGCCGCACCTGTACGACATGGAGCGCGCCGATAACAAGCGCAAGCTCGACCTTGTCGAGCAGCTCAACGACATTGCCAGCGAGGCGGGCATCTCATTGATGCACATGGCCATCGCGTTCACGTGCGCGCATCCGGCGGTGACTTCGGCGATCCTCGGGCCGCGCACCTTCGATCAGCTCGAGGGATTATTGGCCGGTGCCGACGTGACGCTCTCGGACGACGTGCTCGACGCGATCGACGCCGTCGTCGCGCCCGGCGTGACGGTGAGTCGCGACGACGACGGTTACTCGGCGCCGGAGATCACTAACGCACGGCTGCGCCGTCGTGCCTTCGTAAAGGAAGCCCACGAGCCCGCACGCGAGACCGTGCGCAACATCGAGGCCTATCGCGAGGCGAAGGGCAAGATCTAGAGCGCAGCCCGCCCTGTGCGACGTGGTTGGGAGCCGCTACACGCGAGTAGCCAGAGCCGTCCCCGCGCGAACTTCGCGGAGCGCTTTGTGCTCACACCGCAGCCGCGAGCTCCTGCTTCTCGGCTGTCGTCACGCAGTCGCTGCGACGCTTCGCATCGCCGGGTCAACTCCAGGTCGATACTTTCGTCTGACAGACACGACTCTACGCGTCCGGTCTACTGCGCTCGATGCAATGGCCCCGCGATCGAATTCGTTCGCGACGGCCACTCCGAGAGGGGAGGGTGCGATGACAGTCGTGGAAGCCAGCGCAGTCCAAATGGAAGGGGTCGTGGTCTCGGGAGCATCGGCTGGCTTCGCCCAGGACATTTCGAGTGGCCGCCACCGGCTTCAAGGAGACGAGCCCCTGTCCGCCGGCGGGACGGATGTCGGGCCTTCGCCGTACGACTTCCTTCTGGCCGCGCTCGGGTCCTGCACCTCGATGACGCTTTCGCTCTACGCGCGCCGGAAGCAGTGGCCGCTCGAGCGGGTAACGGTGCGTCTGCGCCACTCGAAGGTGCACGCCGAGGACTGCGCCGACTGCGAGACGAAGCAGGGCAAGCTCGATCGCATCGAGCGCGTGATCGCTCTCGAGGGAGCTCTGAATGAGCCACAACGGGCGCAGCTTCTCGCGATCGCCGACAAGTGCCCCGTGCACCGGACGCTGACATCGGAGATATGGATCGACACTCGTCTCGCTTGAGAGACGTACCGGATTCGAAGGAGAAGCCGATGGCCAATGCGAACACGACGGAGGGGTTCCAGGCTCTGGAGAAGTCCAAGGCGGAGTGGAAACGGGTCTTACCACCGGATCGATACGCGGTCCTGTTCAAGGAGTCGACGGAGCGATCGCACTCGAGCCCACTCAACGCAGAGAAGCGGACGGGCACCTTCATCTGCGCGGCCTGCTTCCTGCCAATTTTCAAATCCGAGGCCAAATTCGAGAGTGGCACTGGCTGGCCCAGCTTCTTCACGGCGCTGCCTGGCCGAGTCGCCACCAAACGCGACTTCAAGCTGCTGCTGCCGCGGACTGAGTATCACTGCTCCCGATGCGGCGGGCATCAGGGCCATGTGTTCGACGACGGACCGGCACCCACTGGAGAGCGTTACTGCAACAACGGGCTCGCGCTGGAGTTCGTCCCCGACGGGGCGGATCTGCCGGCGTTGAGAACGTGACGCGAACGAGGCGTGGGCGTGGAAGCGCGTAGCGGCGGTTATCGAACGGTAACTTTAGCGGCGGCAATGGTCCTGGTTTGGGTCTGTGGTCACGGGGCACACGGTGCGCCATCCCGAGAGGAGAGGAAAGAAGAAGGAAACTCCATCATGAACGAAACGACGAAGATCGCCACATTCGCCGGAGGATGCTTCTGGTGCATGGAGCCTCCCTTCGACAAGCTGGACGGCGTGATCTCGACAGTCTCCGGTTACACCGGAGGCCGCACCGTGGATCCGACGTATGAAGAAGTCTCGTCGGGAGCCACCGGGCACGTCGAATCACTCCAAGTCACATACGATCCATCCAAGATCGGCTATCAGAAGCTTCTCGACGTGTTTTGGCAGAACGTCGATCCGTTGGCCCGCGACCGGCAGTTCTGCGACATCGGGGAGCAGTATCGGAGCGCCATCTTCTATCACGACGACGAGCAGAAGCAGCTGGCCGAAGGATCCAAACTTGCTCTGGCGCAATCGCAACGCTTCAAGCAGCCGATCGCCACCGAGATCGTCGCGGCCGCTCCCTTCTACCCTGCGGAGGAGTACCACCAGGACTACTACAAGAAGAATCCGATTCGCTACAAGCTCTACCGGTACAACTGCGGGAGAGATCAGCGCCTCGAGCAGCTCTGGGGGAAGGGCGGCACTCGAGTGCGCCGCGAGCAAAGCTCGTGAGTTGCGTTCCGAATCAGCGGAGCTCCGGGCGGGCCGGAGTGAAGGGAGCCCTCCGGCCGACCAAGCGCAGGCCGATTCCGAAGAGGATCGCTGCGCCGAGGCCGAAAGCTGCGTGGAGGGCGATCCCCTGCAGAACCCCCAACAGGGTGAACCCGGCGCCGATCGGCAATCCCTTCAGCGGGAACACGACGAACCACAACACGAGCAGCGGCAGCACCGCGCCGAACGCGAGCCCGCCCGGCCACCTCCCGAGCCGCGCTGTGAGGCTCGGCTCGATGAACGCGTAAACCACGCCCCAAAGTCCGCCCCAGAACGCCGCCGAAAGCGTCTGCGGAACTCCGAGCGGTGGAACGGGCGCCATGCTCCATGGCGCGAACGGCACGGGCGCTCCCGCGGCATAGAAGATGGCGATCAGCCCACTCGAGAAGATCAGCACGGAGATGAAGCCGGCGATGAAGCCGACCAGAAGGCGCACTGACCCCGGGAGCGCCTCCGAATCGGGCCCTGACTGAGCTCGCCGATCGACGACGTGAGCGCTTTCGCCCTGCTTTGAGTTCCGCATTGTGTTGAATCCTCAGTTGGATTGGTCACGTTGAAGGCACACGCCTAGCGAAGGTCGAAGTCACTCAGGTCGATCGACACCAACAGCGGGTCGAACTTCGGGCGCAAGTCATCACCGCGACGATAGGCGCGCCGTCGAGTGGGAAAGCGTAGGCCCTGGATCTCGACGAACTCGCCAGTCAAATGCGCCGCCGCAAAACCGCCGGCCACGTCCACCTGATAATCGTGACGCCGAAGCAGCCCGTCGGGGCCGAAATAGAAATCCTGTTCGCGGCAGTGACTGGCGATCCAGTCTGGAAACGTCACCCGCAGGCCGCGCCAGTTCTCATCGCCCTCTCGAATGGGTGAGATCTCCACGACCTTGAACCCGGGGTCAGCGAACACAAAGGGCGTGCTCAGGTAGGTCCAGAGCGCATAGCCGTTGAAGTAGGCGCGGTGTAGCGGATCCCAAGGCGTGGTCTGCGTGTGGCCCGCGAAGGCCGCTCGTGGGCCAGAGCGTTCCGCGATCGTCGTCCCGTCGCGCGCCACGATCGCGACGCGTTCAGGTGTGAAGTCTGTCCGCCAATCGGGATTCCCGAACGGCTCGAGGGACCCCCATTCACGGTGCAGGTCGATCGTTATCCGGCGTGGATCAGCGTCTTGAACGAGGCCCTTGAAGCCCCAAAACTCGCCGCCCGTCACGACCGTCGCAGACAGGGTGTTGAATTTCTGCCAGCACTCGAGGCCTCCGTGGGCCTCCAGAACTTGGGAAAGCAGCGGTTGCGTGTGTGCTCTCAAAGCTCGAGCGTTGCTCATTACCATCTCCTCCAAATTCTCCGACCAATCACCTGGAGAGAATTTCACGGCATTCACGAAGATCCGGCGATTGGACGTAGGTATCAGTCGCGGCTTTCAGTACCTCGGCGGATGTCGCGCGTGAATCCGAGCACCTGCTGATGCGGCGTCGCGCGTGATTCTGATTTCGTCGCGGTCGGTCCCCGCGGCCGAGCGAGACGAGGATGCCCAGCAGCGCGAATCCGCGGAGCGCATCGAGCACTTCGGCGCGCTCGCTCTCTGCGGTCGGCGCGGCGGTCACCGCTGAAAGGCGCCGCGCACAGTGGCGCGCAGCTCGCGCTCCCAGGCACTGCGCGCAGCCGCGGCGGATTGCTTCGGCTCATGGCTCGCGAGGAGATGGCCGCGCGTCGCGGGTCGCAGCACCACGGCTCCGATCAGCACGACCAGCGCGTCCGGGCTCGCGTGGCGCCGCAGGGCTCCGGCGCGGGCGCCCCGCGCGAGCCAGTCGCCGACGAGCGCGACGAAGCGTCCGGCCGGGCGGCGTTTATCTCGTGCATCGACGCTCACGCTGACGCTCGCCCCCGCGTCGCCGGCAGACAGCGTCCAGTGCATGAGCACCCGCGCGACGTCCGGGTGGTCGAACAGATGCAGGCCGATCGCCGCTGCGGCATCCGCGAGCACGTCGAGAGAAGGCGTGCGCGCCGCGCCGAGCGTCGGAGCGATAACGGCGAGCAGCTCGTCCGTCACGCGGTCGAGTACGGCGTGCGCGAGGGCCGACTTGCTCGGGAAGTGCCGGTAGAGGCTGCTGTTGTCGAGGCCCGCGGCTTTGCCGAGCG
>JANNKN010000676.1:0-5520 GCA_031396315.1 Deltaproteobacteria bacterium | reverse complement strand
GTTGTCGGAGATGTCGGGGCTGGAGAGGCCGAGGCAGAGCACGAACGGGATGCCGCCAAAAATAATGAGCTGGCCGCCGACGTATTGCTCGGGGTTCAGGTCGATCATGTGCTGGTTGCAGTGCACCTGGCTGGTGTTGTCGAGGATCGCGGTCAGGTGGATGTGCTCGCTGGTCATGGTGCGCCCGCGCGAGTGTTCGATGCGCGTGCCGGGCTCGAAATCTTCCCAATAAGTGTCACCGTTCGAGAGGTGCGCGAGCGCTTTGTAGTCGCGCTTTGCGTCATAGGGCGGGAGCCAGAGCTCGCAGGCGATCGCGTCCGGCGCGATCTCGCCCGCGCTCACCGTCGCCGCGTCGTCGCCCTTGTAGACCTGCACCTTGCGCTGCCAGGTCATCACGACCGCTTCGCTCGGCTCGCCCACGTTCTTGCGCGCGGTGCTCTGCACGTGCACGACGCCGAGGTTCGAGCGCGAGGCGCTCGTCTTGATGCCGAGCACCTTCGTCGTCACCTCGAGCGTGTCGCCGAGGTAGACCGGCGCGCCGAAGCGCATGTCGATGTACTCGAGGTTCGCCCGCGCGTTCTCGCTCACGTCCTCGACCGTTTGGCTGAACGCGACGAGCATCGCGAGGCCGGGCGGCACCACCAGCCCGCCGAAGCCGTACGCGCGCGCGTAGCGCGCATTCTTCGCGAGCGGGTTCGTCGTCATCGCGAACTCGGTGAAGCTGGTGAACAAGCCCTCGGTCACGGTCTTGCCGAGCTTGTGGCGGAAGACCTGCCCGGGACGGAAGTCCTCCAGGAAGTTCCCGGTTTTCTTGTGAAGCACGCGGGGCGACGACGACATGACGGTTCTCCTCGGAACGGAAGCGGCGCATTCTCGCGAACCCGCCCCGCGCATCAACCGCAGTTCGGGCATGCTTGCGGCGCGGCGCGGATCGAACTCGACGGACGGCTCGCGCGTTGCCGGCCGCGCCCCCAGGAGATTTCGGCGTGATTCGATCCTTCGGCTGGATTGTTGCAGCGTGGTTCGCATTTGGCGCCGTGGCGTACGCGGGCGAAACGCCGGCACCCGCCAGCCTCGAAGCTCTCGACCGCGAGCTCGCGAAGATCTTCGCGGCCGGCGAGATCCCGGGCGCGTCGCTCGCGCTGGTCGAGGCTGGGCAGATCACGTTCGCGAAGGGCTACGGGCTTTCGGACGTAGCCGGGAAAGTGCCCGCGACGGCGGACACACCGTTCCGGGCGGGCTCGATCTCCAAGAGCGTGACCGCGATCGCGCTGATGACGCTGGTCGAGCAAGGCAAGCTGTCGCTCGATGCCCGCGTCGCGGAAGCCGCGCCCGAAGTGCCGTTCGTGAACGCGTGGGAGGAGGCGCGCCCGCTGCGGCTCGTGCATCTGCTCGAGCACACCTCCGGCTGGCCCGACATCGGAACGCGCGTGCTCGCGAAGGACGAGCCCCGCTGGTCCACACTCGAGGGCGCGCGCTTCGCGAGCCCCGAGTTCGTGAGCCGCTGGGAGCCCGGCCGCTTCATGGTCTACTGCAATGCGGGCGCGGGCGTCGTCGGCGTCGCGATCGAGCGCGCGAGCGGGCGCGCCTTCGATGATTATGCGCGCGAAGCCGTGCTGCGCCCGCTGGGGATGCAGCGCGCGGATTTCGCCCTAACACCTGAGCTCGCGCGCCAGATTGCGAAGAGCTACGCCGGCGACGGCACCGAGACGCCGTACCAACACATCGTCGTGAAGCCCGCCGGCTCGCTGAACGTGAGCGCGCGCGAGCTCGCGCAGCTCGTGCGCTTCTTCCTCGGGCGCGGCGCAGTGGACGGGCGCGAGGTTCTCTCGCCCGCCTCGGTGACGCGCATCGAGCGCAGCGAGACGAACCTCGCCGCCTCCGCAGGCTTCAGCCACGGCTACGGCCTCGGCATCGCGCCGCTGCCCGACGCGGGCATCACCTTCCGCGGGCACAACGGCGGCATCGACTCGTTCACGTCGGTGATGGCCTACAGCGCGCGCGCCAACTCCGGCTACGTGCTGATGGCGAATGGCGGCGCGGGCGTCGATTTCGCGACGCCCGCAGCGCAGTTGATCCAGCGCTACCTCACGCGCCGGCTTGCGCTCGCGCCGCCGCCGACGATCGCGCTGAGCGAGGCCGCGCTCGCGCGCTACGCCGGCTTCTACCGCAACGTGACGCCGCCGAATGCGTTCATGCGCCCGTACGTCGAGGCGATCGGCTGGACGCGCGTCACGCTCGTGGACGGCGTCTTGCACCGCGGCGAACAGGCGCTGCATCCGGTATCCGCTCAGCTCTTCCGCCGCGACGATCGCGAGGACGTGAGCCTCGCGTTCGTCGAAGACGGTGGTCGCGTGTACGGCGTGACGGCGTACAACACGGGGGTGCAGGAGCCCGCCTGGAAGCCGCTCGCGGCACTTCTGGTGGCGGCGTCGCTCGTCTTCGGCGCGCTCGTGGGCGTGGCGATGCTCGTGCCGTGGCTCATCGCAGCGGCGCGCGGTCGGCTCGCGACGCGCGGAGGCCTGCTCGTGCGCGTCCTCCCATTCATGGGCGTTGTCGCGCTCGTCGTCACGTTCCTCGTCCCGATCCAGCTGCTGATGTCTTCGCCGACATCCGCGCGGCCGCTGGCCGAGGTCGGGGCGTGGTCGCTCGCGGTGTTCGTCGCGAGCTTGCTCGTGCCCGCGCTCGGGGTGTCAGGCCTCGCACTCGCGTGGCGCACCGCGAGCGCGGGGCGCTTCGTGCGCGTGGCCGCGGCGATCACGTCACTCGGGCTGCTCGCCGTCGCCGTCTACATGGGGGCGATCGGCTGGCTCGGGGCGCGCACCTGGGGGATGTGAGGCGGATTTTGCTCAAACCGCCGCGCGTCGACTACCGCGTGCGCAACGCAAACGATTCCGCAAACGCGAAGCGCGCGGGAGGCGCGGCTCAAAGCCGCGCCGATCCGCGCCCCTCCCTTTTTGTTTGTGCTCACCGACCGAGCACGAGCCGCGGAGGCCGGGCCGGGGGCGGCGCAGGGCGAATCAAGCGGAGCTCGGCCCCGAACTCCATGCCGCGTAACGCCGCGGCGCAACGGAACTCACGCAAGCGTCCGGTGCACCCCAACGAGGGGCCGCCAGCGAGCCATCGCCCGGAGCCGCCCCCGGCCCGGCCTCCGCGGCGAAGCCCGCACCAACTCCGAGTCCGTTTAGGCGAAGTCCGCCGGCGTCACCTTCGCCGAGCCGAGCCGGCAGCACGAGATTCCACCTAGCCCGCGACGCTCAAATCCGTATCCTGCGCGCCCCATGATCGTCGCCGTTCCGAAAGAGACTGCTGCCGCCGAACGACGCGTCGCGCTCTCGCCCGATGGCGTGAAGGCGCTCGTCAAGCTGGGGCTCGATGTGCGCGTCGAACCGGGAGCGGGCATCGCCGCCGGCTTCGACGACGCCGCGTACACCGCGGCCGGTGCGCGCATCGAGACGGGCGCACTCGCCGCAGCGGAGCTCGTGCTGAAGGTGCAGGCGCCGAGCGATTCCGAGATCGCGCGCATCCAGAGCGGCGCGACGCTGATCGCGATGCTGCGCCCGCTCGACGATCCGCAGCGCGCCACCGCGCTCGCGCGCCAAGGCGTCACGACGTTCGCGCTCGAGCTGATCCCGCGCACCACGCGCGCGCAGGCGATGGACGTGCTCTCTTCGCAGGCGACGATCGCCGGCTATCGCGCCGTGCTGCTCGCCGCGCTGCGCCTCCCGAAGCTGTTCCCGATGCTCGTCACCGCCGCCGGCACGATCACCTCGGCGCGCGTGTTCGTCATCGGTGCAGGCGTCGCGGGCCTGCAGGCGATCGCGACCGCGAAACGGCTCGGCGGCGTGATCGAGGCCTACGACACGCGCGCGGCGGCGGCGGAGCAAATCGAGTCGCTCGGCGCGCGCTTCGTGAAGCTCGAGCTCGATGCGGGCGATGCCCAGGACGCGGGCGGCTACGCGAAGGCGCAGAGCGAAGAGTTCTACGCGAAGCAGCGCGCGCTGATGGCGGCGACCGCGGCCAAGAGCGACGTCGTGATCACCACCGCTCTCGTGCCTGGCCAACGCGCGCCGCTACTGCTCGACGAGGCGGGCGTGCGCGGCATGAAGCGCGGCTCGGTGATCGTCGACCTCGCGGCCGCCAACGGCGGCAACGTGGCGCTGACGCAGCCCGGCGGCGATCACGAAGTGAACGGCGTGCTGTTGCTCGGCCCGACCAACTTGCCGAGCGAGATTCCCGGCGACGCGAGCCGCCTCTTCAGCCGCAACGTCGTCGCTCTCGTCACGCACCTCGTGAAGGACGCGAAGCTCGCGCTCGACCTCGGCGACGAGATCACGCGCGGCACGCTGCTGACGCACCAAGGCGAGATCACGAACGCCCAAGTCAAGGAACGCGCCGGCGCCTAATCGCTGCGCGCGAGAAGGAGACTCCGTGTCGATTCGATTCCTCGTGCTGATTGCGACCGCATTCCTCGCACTCGGCTGCTCGGACGCGAAGCCGGCCGCCGAAGCCAGCGCGGACGCCGCGGCCGCGGCGAAGACGCCCGGCGCAGCCGAGGGCTCGGCGTTCTCGGTGACGCATACGGTGGAAGGCTCGGGCGCGATGCCGACGGCGACCGACGTCGTGAAGGTGCACTACGCCGGCCGGCTCGCCGACGGCACCGAGTTCGACAGCTCGATCGCGCGCGGCATGCCCGCAACCTTCCCGCTCAGCGGAGTGATCCCGTGCTGGACGCAAGGCGTCGCGCAAATGAAAGTCGGCGGGAAGGCGACGCTCGTGTGTCCGCCTGATCTCGCGTATGGCTCGCACGGCTCGCCGGGCGTGATCCCGCCCGACGCGACGCTCACCTTCGAGGTCGAGCTGCTCGGAATCGAGCCCGCGGCGCAGTGAAGACGCGCGACGACCGGCTCGGTTATTGGGCCACGCTCGAGGGTCCGCCGCGTCCCGGCGTCGTGATCATCCCCGACGTGTGGGGCGTCTCTGATCTGTACCGCCGCGTCGCGCAGCGCCTTGCGCAAGAGGGCTTCGCAACACTCGTCGTCGATCCCTACCGCATCGCGGGGCGCGTCGGGCTCTCGCAATCGAACGTGTTGCCGTTCATCGCACAGCTCGACGATCTGCAGGTTTTGCGCGCAGTTCAGGAAGCGATCGACGCGCTCGCGGTGAGCCCCGCGGCCCTGGGCCAGAGAGTCGGCGTGATCGGCTTCTGCATGGGCGGACAATACGCGCTGCTCGCAGCCTGCAGCTGCCGAGGCCTCGCGGCCTGCGCGCCGTTCTACGGCATGGTGCGCTACGCGGCCGGCCTCGACCCTAACAAGAAGCCGCGCCAGCCGCTCGACGCGATCCCAGAGCTCACGTGCCCGTTGTTGGGCCTGTATGGCGCCGAGGACAACCTGATCCCCGTCGCCGATGTCGAGGAGCTGAAGCGCAGGCTCGCGCACACGAAGCAGCGCTGTGAAGTGCACCTCTATCCCGGCGCGGGCCACGCCTTCCTCAACGACACCCGCGCCGACGCATACC
>JANNKN010000525.1:0-1073 GCA_031396315.1 Deltaproteobacteria bacterium | reverse complement strand
GCAACAACGTCGAGGCGGTCATCACGAGCTGACTGCCACCGGCGCAGCGCGCAGGGCGCGGCGCGCCTTCACGGCCAAAGAGTCTCTTGCCCGCAGATTCGCACGGGCGAGAGACGAGGAGGAAAACCATGGCTTCGATTCGGCTGGAGATTCCGCTCGAGGCGCCCGCGGCGCAGGTTTGGGCGCGGCTGCGCGACGTCGGCGCGGCGAGCGCACTGTTCCCGGGCGTTCTGGTCGCGTCGCGCCTCGAGGGCGAATCCCGCATCGTGCAGTTCGCGAACGGCATGACGGTGCGCGAGCTGATCGTCGATGTCGACGAAGCATCCCAGCGCGTCGCCTACGCGGTCGTCGAGTGGGAGGCAAAGCATCACCACGCGTCGATGCAGGTCATCGCCGACGGCGACGTCCGCTCGCGCCTCGTGTGGATCGCGGACCTGCTGCCCGACGCGCTCGCGCCTGCGGTTCGCGGGCTGATGGAACAAGGCGCAGCCGCGATTCGGGGCGTGTTCGCCCGCACACCGGCGTGAGTGCCACTTCGGCGTCCGCGCACGGCGGGCGCGGTACGCCGAGCGAGTGCTAGGGCCTTCGTCCATGTCGAGCAAGCTCGGGTTCCGTTTGTTCCCGACCCCGATCGGAAGCCTGGGGATCGCTTGGGGCGAGGCAGGCGTCGTCGGCGTGTTCCTGCCAGAAGCGCACGAAGCCGCGACCCGGCGGCGTATCGCGAGGCGTTGCCCGGACGCGCGGGAGGCCGAGCCCTCGGAGCCCGTGGCGCGCGCGATCGGCGCGATCACCGCGCTTCTCCGCGGCGAGCGCAGCGACCTGACGCACGTCGCGCTCGATCTCCGCGCCGTGCCCGAGCTGCATCGTCGCATCTACGAAGTCGCGCGCACGATCCCGCCCGGCAAGACGCTCTCCTACGGCGAAATCGCTGCGCGCCTCGGCGACAAACAGCTCGCGCGCGACGTCGGACAGGCGATGGCGCGCAATCCGTTCTCGATCGTGGTGCCCTGCCATCGCGTGCTCGGCGCCGACGGCAAGCTCGGCGGCTTCAGCGCGCGCGGCGGCACCGACAC
>JANNKN010000514.1:0-5886 GCA_031396315.1 Deltaproteobacteria bacterium | reverse complement strand
CGTTCGGCGCGACGGTCGGCCCCTCGACGAGGCCGTAGCCGGAGGCGAGCAGCTCGAAGCGCGGGGTGGCGTCCATGCGCGCGACGCTAGTGCATGCGCGAAAGCGCACGCGCCAGGGTCAGGGTGGCGATTGGGGCGGCGGCGCGCTCGGTTCGAGCGCCAGCTGGGCTTGCACGAGCGGGAGCAGGTAGGCGGCGACGCGCGCGTTGCCCAGCTCGGAGTAATGGCCGTCGGCGTTGAAGCTGGCGTCGAGATCGGGGCCGCGCAGCGCAGGCGTCGCGTCGTAGAACTGCAGTGCACTCGCCGCCGCTGCGCGCTGCGCCCAGTCGCGCAGGGGCGCGGCATCGCGTGAGAGCTCGTCGCGCGTCGGGAGGTAGAGCAGCGCGGCGGGCGTGCCAGCGCGCGCGGACTGCTGCGCGAGCGCGGCAAAGATCGCGCGCGCGATCGGCGCAAAGGGTCGGGCGTCGACGTCGGTCGCATCTGGGGAAGCGCCTGCGCGGGGCGCGGCGAGCGCCTTCACGCCCCATGAGAGTGCCTTGCCGAGGTCGAGCCAGCCGAAGAACTCCGTCAGCGCGAAGCGCGCGTCCTCGCCTGCGTCGCGCTCCGGCACCGGCGAATTCTCCGGCACGAGCTCGCCGTCGCGCAGCGCGAGCCGCGGCTTCGGCGCCATGTAGTAGTCGAGCTCCATGCGCTGGAAGTCGTGCCCGATGACCGCGAGCACGACGAGCTGCCGATCGAGGTTCGCCGCGTCGCGCTGCAGGCGGAGGTAGGCCTGGTCTACTCCGTACGCGCCCATCCCGAGATTCACGCTCTCGATGCGCGCGTCGAGGCGCTCGAGCTGCGCGGGATACGTGTCGAGGTCGCCGACGCCGAAGCCCATCGTGAACGAGTCGCCGGCAAACAGGATCCGGCGCCGGCCGTTGGGAACCGCGCGCGGAGTGCCGGCAGTCGCACGAAACCCCTGGGCGTTGGTGCTGAAGTGCTTGCCTGGGCCGTACAGGTCGGGCACGACGAGGTTTGGGACGTTCGTCCAGCCGAGCTCGGGGTCATGCTGCGCGTGCTTTTGCTCAGGGCGCTCGCGCAGCGCCATGCGCGAGCGTGTCTTCGCGAACGCGTAGCCCCAGCTCAGCACGCCCTCGATGAGCACGAGGAAAAGCGCGACGGCGAGCGCCGACAAGAGCAGGCGGCGCGCGAGCGAATCCTTCACGCGTCGCTACCGCATCGACCTTCGCTCGAGCGGAACTCGCGCTCGGCACATCATCGCGCGCCCTAAGCGCCCACGATCGAGACGAAGCTGACGCAGCGCCCCGGCTGGCCGCCCAGGTTGTGCGTGAGCCCCAGCTTCGGGTTCTTGATCTGGCGGGGGCCCGCTTCACCGCGCAGCTGCAGCCACATCTCGTACATCATGCGCAGGCCGCTCGCGCCGATCGGGTGACCGAAGCTCTTCAAGCCGCCGTCGGGGTTCACCGGCTGCGCGCCGTCGCCGTCGAAGCGGCCCGCCATCACGTCCTTCCACGCTGTGCCGCGCGGCGAGAAGCCCATGTCTTCCATCAACACGAGCTCGGTTGCCGTGAAGCAGTCGTGCACTTCCGCCATCGAGATCTGCTCGCGCGGGTTCGTGATGCCCGCGTGCTTGTAGGCCTCGTTCGCGCTCACCACGACTTCTTGGAAGGTCGTGAAGTCGTAGTCCTGCGAGAAGCTGCCCTCCGCCGGGCCTGCAGCGAACGACAGCGCCTTGATGAAGATCGGCTTGTCCGTGTACTTGTGCGCATCTTCGGCGCGGCACAGCACCGCCGCGGCGGAGCCGTCGGAGACGCCCGAGCAGTCGAACACGCCGAACATGCCGGCGATCTTCGGGCTCGCCTTGATCGTCTCGATCGGCACTTCCTTGCGGAACTGCGCCTTCGGATTCTTCGCGCCGTTCACGTGGTTCTTCCACGCGATGCGCGAGATCACGTCCTTGAGCGTGCCCTCGTCGACGCCGTATTTCTTGGCGTAGGCCGGCGCCAGCAGCGAGAACATCGCCGGTGCGGTGAGGCTCGCCTTGGTGCCGTCGTCGGGCACGCTGCCCGTAACAAGCCCGGAGAAGCCGGAGTCCTTCAGCTTCTCGACGCCCACCGCCATCACCAGGTCGTAAGCACCGCTCGCCACCGCGTAGGCCGCGTTGCGGATCGCCTCGCTGCCCGTCGCACACATGTTCTCGAGCCGCGTCACCGGCTTGTAGTCGATCTTGATCGCCTCGCTCAGCACGAGGCCCGAAACGCCGCTGCCCATCGTGCCGAGCCAGTAGGCATCGACTTGGTCCTTCGCGACGTTCGCGCTCTTGAACGCGTCCTGCGTCGACTCGACCAGCATGTCGTCGGCGCCCTTGTCCCAGTGCTCGCCGAACGACGTGCAGCCCATCCCCACGATTGCCACGCGGTCGCAAATGCCTCGGGAAGCCATGTCACGTCTCCTTGTTGTTTCTTTGCGCAGGAGGCTCAGCTCAACGCCGCAAGCGCCGCCCCGCGGCGCGCGCAGCGAGGCGAAGCCGAGCGAAGTTCACCGAGCCGGTCGCGCCTTCCAGAAGTAGTTATGGACGCCTTGGCCCGTGTAGAGCCGGCGGAACGTCATCTCGAGCTGGTCGCCGATCTTCACTCCCGCGGGATCGACGTCGGTGACCTCGCACGTCACGCGGCCGCCGCCTTCGAAATCGATCTCGCCGGCCACGGTCGGCGGATTCAGCGAGTAGGCGAGGTGGTCGAGCGTGTAGGTCGCGATCGAACAGCGCTTCTCGGCGTAGTCCTCGTCGCGCATCTGGTCGACGGCGCTGCACTTCACGCACACGCGCTGGGGCGGGAGATGCCCGGTGCCGCAGGCGGCGCAGCGCGAGCCGACGAAGCCGAGCTTCCAGCTCGAGTGGCGCGCGCTCGGCGGCGCGGCGGGGCGCTCGGGATCAGGGCGCCGCGGCGGCTCGAACGGCAGAATACCGCGCCACTTCAAGTAGCTGTTATAGGCGAGGTCGCTGCGCTTCGAGGCGATCCAGGCATCGACCGAGTGCTTCGGGCGCGCGGCGGCGATGCGGTTCGTCACCTCGAACACTGCGGCGTCGCAGCCGTCGGCGAGCGAGAGCACGAGCAGGCGGTCGCCGGCTTTGGCATTGTCGAGCGCGCGCGCGAGCGTGAGCAGCGCGTGCGCGACCCCGCTTCGGCCGACGCTCTCGGCGAGCGAGTCGCCCATCTGGTCGGGGCGAAGTTTCAGCCCCTTCGGGAGGCCCGCGAGCGCGCGCGCGTTCGCGGCGTCCGCGATCACGAGGCTCAGCTCGCTCGGCTGCACCTTGGCGTCGGCGAGCGCCCGCGCGCAGGTGTCGGCGACCAACGGCGCGAGCGTGTCCGCGCCAAATCGTTCTTCCCAGCTCTTCGCGAAGCGATCCTCGGGCAGGCGCCAAACGTCGAGGATCTCGGTGGTCGAGGAGGCGCTGCCGATCAGCACCGCGGCGCTCTCGGAATCGGGGCCCGTAACAAATGCCGCGGCGGCGTCGCCGCTCGCGCTCTCGCGACCGCCGCCGGGCGCGCCGATCACGACGTCGCCCGCGCACACGAGCGCGCGCTTGCCCGCCGCTGCGATGTCGAGCCCGGTCAGCAGCGCGCCGAGACCCATGCGCGAGGACGTGCCGAGGTCGAGCGAGCGGACTTTGCCGGGCAGCTGCAGCGCCGCGTGCAGCGTGGCGCCGTTCAGCTTCTCCGCGTACGGCGGGCTCGTCGTCGCGAACAGCAGCGTGTCGATCGCGGGCCCGTTGCGCATCGCCTCGCGCGCAGCCTCGACCGCCATCGAAACGGAGTCTTCGTCGAAGCTCGCAACGGCGCGCTCGCCCTTGCCGGCACCGATCGCTTTGCGCGTGAGGCGGAAGAAGGGGACGTAGCTGCCGTAACGGACGATGCCTGACACGGTGGAAACCTCCGAAGTGGCGGCAGTCTATCCCGCCGCCGAGCGCGGTCAGCTGGGGACGCCGAGCTTTCCGTACAGGGCATCGCGGTCGCGCGCGAAGCGTTTTCCGGCGTAGGCGAAGAGCGGGATTGCGAGCAGCGAGATCGCGGTGAACAGCACCAGCGCTTGCGAGTAGCCGTCGGTACCGCCGGCGGCCTTCACGCGGTCGACGAGAATGCCAGCGCCCGTGTTGCCGACGCCCAGGCCGATCACGTTGAGCAGCATGATGTAGAAGCCGACGACGGTCGCGCGAATGTGCGGAGGCGCGAGCTCCTGCACGCTCGAAAAGGTCGGGCCATAGAACATTCCGAGCTGCACGCTGCCGGCGAACATGCCCACCCAGAACCACGGGCTGTTCGGGTCGACCATGCGGTATGCGAGGCCGAGCGGCGCGAACAGCGCGATCAGCAGCGCCAAGAACATCGGGCGGCCGAGGCCGGTGCGGCGCAGAAACCAGTCGCTGCCGATGCCACCGAGCAGGTTGCCGAGCACGCCGGCGCTGATCGCGATCGCGCCCGAGATCTTGAGGATGTGCGACTTGTCGAAGCCGCGTTCCTGCACGAGCCAGAGCTGATCGAAGGCCGCAGCGCCAAGGATGAAGTGAAAGACGACGCCGCCAGCCATCGTGCAGACGAGCGCGGGCGAGGCAGCGAGCGCGCGGCCGAGCGTGCGCACGATCTCGCCAACGCTCTGGCGCGGCGGCGCGACGGCGGGCGCGTTCGCCGGGCGGCGGCGCGGCGTCTCCGGTACGAATAACATCAGCGCCGCGAACCCGACGCCAACGACTCCCAGCATCAGGAAGCAGCCGCGCCAGCCGATCGCGGGCTCGAGGTAACCGCCGATCAGCTGGCTCATGCCGACGCCGATCGGCACGCCCATGTAATAGACGCCGGAGGCGAGCCCGAGCCGCGAGGCGGGGAAGCGATCCGCGAGCATCGACATGGCGGTGGGCGTGAGCACCGACTCGCCGATCCCGATCAGCATGCGCGGCACCGCGATCGAGGCGAAGCTCGTCGCCGCTCCAGTTGCGGCCGTGAGCACGCTCCACATGCCGAGGCCGGCGGCGATCAGGCGCGGACGGTGCAACAAGTCCGCGAGGACGCCGGTGAACAGGCCCATCGTCGCGTAGAAGAACGTGAAGAAAATCCCAGTGAGGTAGGAGAACTGCGTCGCGCTCAGGTTCAGCTCGGGCACGATGAAGTTCGCGAAGCTCGGCAGCGCTTGGCGGTCGACGAAGTTCACCACGTTGAGCAACGTGAGCAGTGCGAGGAACCCGAAGTGTCGAAGCTCGACGGGATCGCGACTCGGCTCGGCGGGCGCGGCCATGCATTCTCCTCGCCGCACGAGGAGGCGGCGCGCGCATACTATGCGCGATCGATCTCGCGCCGCGCGCTGCTGCGTGGCGCGCTCGGTGCCGCGTGGGCGAGCTGGGCGGGTGCCGTGCGCGCGCAGGCGGGCGATGGCGCCCGCGCGGAGATGTCGCAGCGCATCGCGGATGTGATCGCCGAATACGACGCCCAGGGCGAGCACCGCACCGGCACGCTCGTCGATGAAGCGAATGCGCGCTGGCTCGTGCGCGAGCTCGCCGGCGCCGGGCTCTCGGCGCGGATCGAACGGTTCGACTTCGCGCGCTTCGTTCAGCGCCGCGCCGACGTACTCACCGGCAACGAGCGGCGCCACGGGCTCGCCGCCTTCGACGGCGGCACTACGGGACCCGCTGGCGTGAGCGGGCGGCTCGGGCGCATCGGCTCGGACACGGAGATCGGCGTCGCGTTCGTGGCGCCGAGCCCGAAGCCCGCGGCGCTCGCGGAGCTCGAGCGCGCGCGCATCAGCGGGCGCCACCGCGCAATCGTGGTGTTGCCAGAGCGCGGAGCAGCGCACGGAGACCTCGCGCTGATCAATGCGGATCGCTTCGCGACG
>JANNKN010000509.1:0-6596 GCA_031396315.1 Deltaproteobacteria bacterium | reverse complement strand
CCCCAGGGCACGCTGTTCGGCTCGGGCTCCGTCTCGGGCACGGTCCGATACATCACGAATCAGCCGAACCTCGAGGAGGTGGAGGCCGCGGTCGAAGGCGGCATCAACTTCGTGCAGGACGGCGGACGCGGCGGCGATTTGAAGGGCGTGGTCAACATGCCGCTGGTCGAGGGCAAGCTCGGTCTGCGGGTCGCTGGTTACTGGACATCGTTCCCCGGCTTCATCGACGCGGTCACGCCCACGGGCAAAGACCACGACGTGAACGAGGGCGACCGCTGGGGCTTCCGCGCGGCGCTGCTGTTCCAGCCGACCGATGCGATCAGCATCACGCCGCGCGTCGTCTACCAGCAGGTCGGCGTGGACGGCTTCGGTCGCGTGGATCGCTTCAACATTTTGGCGAATGAGTTCACCACGACGCGAGCTCCGGTGAACCTCGGCAAGCGGGAACAGTTCCGTCAGTTCGAAGAGAAGTTCACGGACAAGTTTCTGCTCGCCGACCTCAACGTCACGGTCGAGGCGAACGATTGGCTGACGCTCACATCGATCACGTCGTTCACGGATCGCGACATCCTGATGACGCGCGATGCGACGCAGCTCACCGCGAGCATCACGGGCGGCAGCATCGGTCTCGCGGAGAACATCTATACCCTCGACGCGCCGCTCGACGACGCGACGGACGTGAAGTCGATCACGCAGGAACTGCGCGCTTCAGGTGCGCACGATGTCGGGTTCGGGCCGCTCGACACGATCGATTGGGTGCTTGGGTACTTCTACAGCAACATCGACCGCGACTACGGCCAGACGCTGAACGTCCCGGGCTTCGAGGCGCTGAGCGGGATTCCGACCGCACAGGTCATCAACGGAACGGATCAGCTGTTCTTCTCGCGCATCCCTTACGAGTTCAAGCAGGAAGCACTCTTCGGCGAGACGACGCTCACGTTCGCCGAGATCTTCCACCTAACGGGCGGCGTGCGCTGGTACACGTTCAACGAAGACCGCGTGTTGAACTTCGACGGCATCTTCGCTGACCAGACGATCGGGCTCGCGGGCTCGACGAACTCGGACGGCTTCAACGGCCGCGGCATCCTGTCTGTGACGCCGACCGAGGACATCGAGGTCAGCTACCAGGTCGCGGAGGGCTTCCGCCTCGGCGGCATCAACGATCCGCTGAACGTTCCGCTCTGCAGTCCGCAGGATCTGTCGACCTTCGGCGGATTCGACAGTTTCGACGATGAGAACGTGCTGAATCACGAGGTCGGTCTGAAGACGCAGTGGGCCGACGGGCGCGTCACCGCGAACCTCGCGGGCTTCTACACGAAGATCCGCGATCTCCAGGCGACGCTCGACGCCGGTACCTGCTCCTCGCGCATCGTGTTCAACGTGCCGAAGGCGCGGGCGATGGGCGTCGAGGTCGAGCTCGCTGCGAGCCTGCTCGAGAATCTCGATGTCTCGTTCGCGGCGAACTACACGGACGCCGAGCTGCGGTCGACGGTCGAGTCGGTGCCGCCGGTCGGTCCGCCGGTGATCGTGGGTGGCCTGAAGAAGGGTCGCCGCCTGCCGACGATCCCGACCTTCCAGCTCGCCATCGCGGGGACCTACACGGTGCCCGCGATCGTGAACGACATGGACGGCTTCGCGACCGTGTCGTACCAGCACATCGGCTCGCGCTGGACGCAAACGGGTGATCAGGATCCGACGTTCTTGAATCCGGTGAACCTGTTCACGAACGTCGGCGCGACCTCCGTCTCGACGCTCAACTTCGACCCGAAGCTGAGCGCCTACGATCTCGCGAACATCCGGCTGGGGGTGCGCAACGACAAGTGGGAGATGGCTTTCTACGTCAACAACTTGACGAACGAGCGCGCGGAGCTGTCACTCGACCGCGAGCGCGGCGGCCGCGCTCGCGTTGGAGTGCTGACCAACCAGCCGCGCACGTTCGGATTCTCGGGGCGAATCGCCTACTAGGCCGAGCGGCGTAACAACCGAACGCGCGGGGTGGCGGGAGCTGCCCCGCGCGTTTTTTTCAGCTGCTGATCGCGAACGCTTCTCGGAGGTGCCTTACCGAGGCGTCCCAGGAGCGGCGGTCCGCACCCGCGTCGTACCTGAAGTCGGGCAGGCCAACCGCATCGATGCCCGGATTCGTGAAGCTGTGCTTCGCGCCCCCGTACACGATGAGCTGCCAGTTCGCGCCCGCGGCACTCAGCTCTGCCTCGAGTGCGGCGCGGTCCGCCTGCGAAGCGAGGATGTCCTCGAATCCTGCGCATACGAGTACCGAGGCTCGAACGGCTCCGGCGCCCGCGGGCGCGGTCGTGCCCAACACGCCATGGAACGACACGACGGCGACCAGATCCGCTCCGTCCCGAGCCAGCTCGAGGACGGTCGCACCGCCGAAGCAGTAACCGATCGCCGCCACGCGCGTGGGGTCGCACTCGGGTCGTGTCCGCAGCGCTTCGATCGCCGCGCGCGCCCGTCTCCGGATCAGCGCAGAGTCTCCCTGGAAGGGAGCCATGAGCGTGGCTGCTTCGGCAGGCGTCGCCGCGGCGCGCCCGCCACCGAACATGTCGGCCGCAAGCGCGACGTAGCCGAGCTTCGCGAGTCGCTCGGCACTCTCGATCGGATGGGGCCCGAGACCGCTTCCTTCGTGAAAGACGACGACGCCCGGTCGCTTCCCGGCGCCCTCGCCGAGTGCGAGCTGCCCCTTCAGCTCGGTGTCGCCATCGAGGTAGCTCAGCGTCGTCGTCGCCATGATGAGTCTCCTGTCCTTCGGTCGGTGCCGCCCGCGCGAACTTAGCCCGCGCCGCCAGCCAGCGCGCTCACCACGTATCCACGCACGGCCGCTTCTTCCCCGCGCGCGGCAACGGCGCAGGCGCGGCGGCGAGAGCGCGAGAGATCCATCGGCGCGAGTCCGCGGGGTCGATCACGTCGTCGATCTCGAAGGTGCTCGCCGTGCTCACGGCTTTCCCGTGGTCGTACATGCGCTTCACCATCTGATCGAACAGTGCCTTGCGCTTCTCGGGGTCCGCCTCGGCGGCGAGCTCCTTGCGGTAGCCGAGCTTCACCGCGCCCTCGAGGCCCATGCCGCCGAACTCGCCGGTAGGCCAGGCGATCGTGAAGATCGGCGCCTTGAAGCTGCCCCCCGCCATGGCTTGCGCGCCGAGGCCGTAGCCCTTGCGCAGCACGATCGTGACGAACGGAACTGTTAGGGAGGCGCCGATCACGAACAGGCGTGAGGCGTGTCGCACGAGCCCGGTCTTCTCGACCTCGGGGCCGACCATGATGCCGGGCGTGTCGCACAAGAACACGACTGGGATGTCGAACGCGTCGCAGAGCTGGAGGAAGCGCGCGGCCTTGTCGGCGGCATCGCTGTCGATTGCGCCCGCGAGGTGCGCCGGGTTGTTTGCGACGATGCCGACGGGCTTGCCCTCGATGCGCGCGAGCGCAGTCACCATGCCGTGCCCGAAGCCGCGCCGCAGCTCGAGCAGCGAGCCGGTGTCGGCCAGGGTCGTGATCACGTGGCGCACGTCGTAGATGCGCAGGCGGTTCTCGGGGATCGCGCGCCGTAGCAAGCGCTGATCCGCGCACTCCCAGCGCGCGAGCGGCCCCTGGAAGTAGGCGAGGTATTGCTTCGCGACGCGCGCGGCTTCGCGCTCGTCCTCGACGCGCACGTCGACGACGCCACTCGCGACCTGCACGTCGAGCGGGCCCACCTCTTGGGGCCGGAAGATGCCGAGCCCGCCGCCCTCGATCATCGCGGGGCCGCCCATGCCGATGTTCGAGTTTTTGGTCGCGATCACGACGTCGCAGCAGCCGAGGATCGCGGCGTTGCCCGCGAAGCAGAAGCCGCTCGTGATGCCGACGAGCGGAACGAGCCCTGATAACTGGCCCCAGTATTGGAACGCGAGGCAGTCGAGCCCCGCGCCGCCGATGCCGTCGGTATCGCCGGGGCGGCCGCCTCCGCCTTCGGCAAAGAAGATGACCGGGAGCCGCATGCGCTCGGCGAGCTCGAACAGGCGATCCTTCTTGCGGTGGTTCTGCCCGCCCTGGGTGCCCGCGAGCACGGTATAGTCGTAAGACATCACGACGCAGCGCGACTTATCAGGAGTGAACTCGCCGCCGTTCACGCTGCCGATGCCCGCGAGCATGCCGTCCGCAGGCGTGTTCGCGATCAGGTCGTCCAGCGAGCGCCGGCGGCGTTGTGCGGCGACGACCAGCGGTGCGTACTCGATGTACGAGCCCGGATCGAGCAGTTCATTCACGTTCTCGCGCGCGGTGCGCTGATTCGTCTTGCGTCGCCGCGCAACGGATTCGGGCCGGCGCTCGTCGAGCGTGAGCGCATGGCGCTCGAGAACTTCCGCGAGATCGGGGCGAATGTAATTCGGGTCCGCGTCGGCTGGCTTCGCTTGCGCGGCGACGGCGACGTCCGCCTCTTCGAGGAACACGAGCGCGTGGCCCTCGAACACGGTGTCGCCTTTCGCGACCGCGACGCCGCGCACGATGCCGCTCGCCGGCGCGGCGATCACGTGCTCCATCTTCATCGCTTCCATCACGAGCAGCGGCTGCCCCTGCGCGACCGCGACGCCCTCGGTTGCTTCGACGGAGACGATCGTGCCCTGCAGCGGCGCGCGAACGGCGAACGTGCCGTCGGGTGCGTCCATCTCGTCGAGCGAAGAGTCGAGCGCTGCGGGTGCGGGCTCAGTTGTTGGGGAGGTGGCGGCGGCGTCACGCGCGCCCTTGCCGTAATCGAGCACGGCGAGCGGGTCGGAGGTCGCGAGCTTCGCGCCGGGGCCTTGGCGGCTGCGCTCGCTCGCAGCTCGCGGCGTGCCCGCAGCGAGCTCGCTCGAGGCGAAGTTGCGCTGTGGCTCCGCGTTCGCGGCGGCTGAAACCAGCTCCGCTGCGTGCTCGTCGACGAAGCGCGTCGTCACGCGCGTGGCCGCGAAGTCGGGATGGCGCAGGATCGCGCGCAGGAACGCGGCGTTCGTGGCGACGCCCTCGATGCGCAGCTCTGCGAGTGCACGATCTGCGCGTGCGATCGCATCGGAGAACTTCGCACCCGGAGCGTGCACGATCACCTTCGCGAGCAGCGAGTCGTAGCGCGGGTTCGTGGTGTAGCCCGCGTAGCCACAATGATCGACGCGCACGCCGGGGCCGCTCGGCGGATCGAAGGCGGTGAGCGTGCCGCCAGTCGGCCGCAGGCTGCCGTCGGCGCCGATTACTTCGGTGTTGATGCGCAGCTGGATCGCGTGCCCGCGCGGTGCGGGGATCTGCGCCTGCGCGAGCCCGAGCTGCGCCAGTGTCGCGCCGCGCGCGATCTCGAGCTGTGCGCGCACGAGGTCGATGCCCGTAATAGCCTCGGTGACGGTGTGCTCGACCTGGAGGCGCGCGTTCGCCTCGATGAACGCGAATCGCCCGAAGTGGCCCTTTGGGGTCTGACCCCAAAGGGCTACTTCGGCGCTGGCATCGAGCAGGAACTCGATCGTGCCGAGCCCGCGGTACGACACCGCCTGCCCGAGCTTGACCGCCGCCTCGAGCAGCTGCGTGCGCACGGTCGCAGCCAGCGCGGGGCTCGGCGCGACCTCGACGATCTTCTGGTGCCGGCGCTGCACCGTGCACTCGCGCTCCCACACGTGCGAGACCGCGCCCGTGCCGTCCCCGATGATTTGCACTTCGAGATGACGCGCGTGCGGCAGCCACTCCTCCGCGTAGACGTCCGCGACGCCGAACGCCTTCTCCGCTTCCGAGCGGCAGCGTGCGTACGCCTCGTTGATTTCCTCCGCGCGCGCGACGGCCCGCATGCCGCGACCGCCGCCGCCTGCGATCGCCTTGATCATCAGCGCGCCGCTCTGTGCAAAGAAGGCGCGCACGTCCGCGAGCGAGCTGGGGCCATTCGTGCCGCGCAGCACGGGCACGCCGCACTTCTCCGCGAGCGCGCGCGCCTTACTCTTGTCACCGAACGCATCGAGCGCCGCGATGCTTGGCCCGACGAACGCGACGCCCGCCTCGGCGCACTTCGCTGCGAACGCCGCGCTCTCCGAGAGGAAGCCGTAGCCCGGGTGAATCGCGCCGCAGCCCGACTCGCGCGCCGCATCCACGAGCTGCGCCATGTCGAGGTACGCCGCGGGCCCCGTGCCGCGCAGCGCAAACGCCACGTCCGCGCGCCGCACGTGCAGCGAGCGCGCGTCGTCCTCCGCGTACACCGCGACGGTGCGCAGCCCGAGCTCCGCGGCAGCGCGCGCCACGCGGATCGCGATCTCCCCGCGGTTGGCGATCAGAACGGCATCGAACGACATCGGGATCCTCTCGTGTACGGCCGCGCGCCCGAGCTATGCAAGTACGTCCCCAACGCAATTCAACCAGTTTGCGTTGGGGACGTACTTGCGTTTCTCCGGTTGCGCGCTGTGCCTCGTCGCCCACATCCTCGCGCAGAACCCGGGGCCGCCGCGAATGCGGCGCGAATTGCAGTTGGCGTGGCGCGAGCAGCGCGGAGGCAGCACGAACGTGAGCAGCGCGGGCGAGCAGGGCGGCGTGCGCTACAGCGGCGCTCGCATCGCGGGCCTCGGCCTGCTCGCGGTGCTCACGCTGCTGCCCGTGACGCTGCC
>JANNKN010000506.1:0-4533 GCA_031396315.1 Deltaproteobacteria bacterium | reverse complement strand
CGGGGGCCGCGGAGCCGAAATCAAGCGCAGCTCGGCCCCGAGCTCGGTGCAACGCAACACCCGAAAGCAGCGCGCCGTCTCGATCAATCGGTACGCCCGACTGAGAGGGGCCGCCAGCGAGCCATTCGGCGCAGCGGCCCCCGGCCCGGCCGCCCGGCGCGGAACCGCGAACGAGCGACGACTTACCGCCCGAGTCGCTTCAGATCCGAAAGCACCAGCTTCGCGACATGCTTCAGCGTCTCGAACACACCCGTGCCGCTCTGTGCACAAGCCTCGAAATCCGGCACACCCATCGGATTCAACACGCGCTTCAGCTCATCGAGCGGCGCCGCATTCGGCAGATCGCGCTTGTTGTACTGCACCACGAACGGAACCTTGTCGAGCTCGTAGCCCTGTTCCTTCAGGTTGATGCGCAGGTTGTCCATGCTCTCGAGGTTGGCTTCCATGCGTTCGATCTGGCTGTCGGCGACGAATACGACGCCATCGACGCCCTTCAGGATGAGCTTGCGGCTCGCGTCGTAGAACACCTGCCCGGGCACGGTGTAGAGATGGAAGCGCGTCTTGAAGCCGCGGATCTGGCCGAGGGCGAGTGGCAGGAAGTCGAAGAACAGCGTGCGCTCCGTCTCGGTCGCGAGCGAGATCATCTTCCCCTTCAGGTCGGGGTTCGTCTTCGCGTAGATCCACTGCAGGTTGGTGGTCTTGCCGCACAGCCCCGGACCGTAGTAAACGATCTTGCAGTTGATCTCGCGGGAGGAATAGTTGATGAACGACATGGGGTGGGCGGCGACCTAATCGTTGAACAAGTTGTCGATGTCGTCGTCCGTGATCTCGGCGAACGGCGAAGTTCCGCTGGCGGCTTCGGAGTCGGCCTTCTTCTTCAGATCCTCGAAGACCTTGTTCATGTCGCCGGTGGCCTTCTTCACGCGCAAGCGCACGAGCCCGAGCGAGCTGCGCTCGTCGAACACGACGACCAGGATCCAGCGGTTCGCGACCATCGTGATGTGAAGGTTGTCCTTCACGCCTTGATGGACGTGCACCGGGAAATCTTGCTCGCCGATGATCTTGGCGAGGCCGCCGGTCGCGGCGATCGAGCCGGCGACGAGCGACGCGAGGCTCGTCGTATCGATGCCGCGCACTTCGCCGGCTTCGGCGATCAGTTGGCCGTTGCGGTCCACCACGAATACGCCCTTGGCGTTCGCTTCCCGCACGAGTCGACCGATGACGACGAGGATCTTCTTGTGATCCTCTTCGTACATCACCATCTGCGTGTCCATCATGCGCTCACCCGCAGCTTTCGTCGGCCGGCAAGAGCGTTGCCAAGTCTTCGGTCCGGCAGGCGCCAAAGCCCGCGCGCCTTGGTAGCGCCCGAGATCCGGCACCGCATCCCGACTGCGCGTTCGTTTCGGCCAGGACGCGCATTGCCTTGAGGGCTGCGCACGGGATTTCGCCTCCGCGGGGGCGCATCGCGCTGCCCGGCAACCGGCGGGCGCCGGCCGATGAGACGTTCCCGAGCCGGCTGCGGCCGGGGGTCGGCGGCCCACAGGCTGGGCGCCCGAACCGCGCCAGTCGCTCAGCCTGCGAAGTCGCTAATCGTCCGCTCGAGGCGAGGTGCAGATGACGGGCGGCGAGGTCGCGCTGGTGATGAGCGGCGGTGGTGCGCGCGCGGCTTATCAGGTCGGCTTCCTCCGCGCGCTCGCGCGGCGCATGCCGGAGTTCGCGCCGCCGATCCTCACGGGCGTCTCCGCCGGCGCGATCAATGCGTCGTTCCTGGCAGCGCACAAGAGCTCGTTCGTCGCGAGCGTCGAGGCGCTCTCGCAGCTCTGGAGCACGCTCACGGTCGATCAGGTGTTTCACGTCGACGCGTGGCGCCTTGCCGCGCGCGTGATGCGCACCGGCGCGAAGTTGACCAGCGGCGGCGCGATCAAGGAGCATCGGCCGTACTCGCTCGTCGACACGGGCCCACTGCGCAAGTTCCTCGACGTCGCGCTGAACGCGGACGACGGCGCGCTGCCGGGGATTGCCGAGAATCTCGCGCTCGGGCGGCTGCGCGCGCTGGCGATCACGGCCTCGAGCTACACGACGGGGCAGTCAGTGACGTTCGTACAGGGCGGGAACGCACCGCGCTGGGAGCGCGCCGAGCGCCGGAGCGTCGCGTGCGCCATGCGCGTCGATCACGTGATGGCATCGTCCGCCCTGCCGCTCTTCTTTCCGGCGATTCCCGTCGACGGCCACCACTACGGCGACGGCGGCATCCGCCTGACCGCGCCGCTCTCGCCCGCGGTGCATCTCGGCGCCGAGCGCATCGTCGCGATCTCGACGCGCTACGCGCGCAGCCGCGAAGAGGCCGGGCAAGCGGTGATCGACGGCTATCCGCCGATCGCACAGATGCTCGGCGTGCTCTTCAACGCGGTGTTTCTCGATCTCGTCGATGCCGACGCGCTTGCGCTGCAGCGCCTCAACGACATCGTCGAGCGCACGCCGCCCGAGCATCGCGGCGACCTGCGCACGATCCGGCTACTTCAGCTGCGGCCGTCGCGCGATCTCGGCAAGCTCGCGAGCGAGTACGAGGCCGAGCTGCCCCGCGCGTTCCGGTTCTTCACGCGCGGGCTCGGCACGAAGCAGACGCGCTCGAACGACATGCTGTCGATGGTGATGTTCCAGCCGAACTATCTGTCGCGGTTGATCGAGCTTGGGGAGGCAGATGCGGAGCTGCGGGCGGGGGAGATTGAGGCGTTTTTGCGCTGAGATCGAGGTGGGGTGTGGGCGCGGGGCTCCGCAGCCGCGGCAGGGCCGGGGGCCGCTACGCCGAATGGCTCGCTGGCGGCCCCTCTCAGTCGGGCGCTCCGTTTCATCGAGACGGCGCGTTGCGTTCGGGCATTGCGTGGCTGCGAGTTCGGGGCCGAGCTGCGCTTGATTTCGGCTCCGCGGCCCCCGGCCCCGCCGCGGCTGCTCTTGCTCGTTGCGGCCGGAGTGCACCAGCAGACAGTTGGGTTTTTTGGGAGGGCGGATCGGCGCGGCCTGCGGGCCCGCGTCCCACGCGCTTCGCGCATTAGGCGGCTTCGGGGCGCGCGGCGAGCGGGGCGTTGCGCGGGGGCGCTCAGAGCTCTTTGCGATTCGCGAGCGAGCGGCCGACGGTGACGTGGTCGGCGTATTCGAGGTCGCCGCCGAGGGGCATGCCGTAGGCGATGCGCGTCACGCGGGTTCCGAGGCCGGCGAGGCGCTCGGCGATCAGGTGGGCGGTGGCGTCGCCCTCGGCGTTGGGGTTCGTTGCGAGGATCACTTCGCGCACGCCGCCGTTGCGGACGCGGGCTTCGAGTTCGGCGATGCGCAGCGACTCGGGGCCGATGCCGTCGAGCGGCGAGAGCGCGCCGCCTAGTACGTGGTAGCGGCCGTCGAAGCCGCCGCTGCGCTCGACTGCGGCGCGGTCCGCGGGCTCTTCGACTACGCACACGACGCTCGGGTCGCGCTTCGCGTCGCGGCACACGCCGCAGGGTGAGACGTCGGTGAGGTCGAAGCACTCGGCGCACAGCACGATTTCGAGCTTCATGCGCGTGATCGCGTCGGCGAGCTCGCTGACGAGGCCGTCGGGCGCCGTCAGCAGGAAGAAGGCGAGGCGCGTCGCGGATTTCTCGCCGATGCCGGGCAGGCGGCGCAGCGCACCGACGAGGCGCTCGATCGGCGCGGGCGTGCGCATCGCCTAATGCCTCTCGCCGAGTCGGAGCGGGTTCAACTCGCGCCTCCGAGCGGGCGGATCTCGCCGATCTCGGCACCGAGGATCTCGAGCGCGGCGTTCACCGAGGGATGCGCGAGCGCGTCCTGTCGCTGCTTGCGCGCGATCTCGCCGCCGCCCGCCGCCTTCGCGCCGTTCGCGGATCCCGCGCCGCCCGCGTCCACCGCGAGCTCGACGCGCATCGGCTTGCCAAAGAAGCGCGCGCACACGCTCTCGAGATCGGGCTTGCGCGATTCGAGGCGCCGCGAAGCGATCGCGGAGGGCAAGGCGATGCGCAGGCTGTCGTCACTCTTCGCGAGCAGGCGGCCCCCTTCGAGGGCTGCGAACAAGCCGCGGTTCTCGTCTTGAGCAAAGGAGCGCAAGCGATCGAACAGCTGCGCGAGCGGGGCCGGCGCGCTCGCACGCGTCGGTGGCGCTTCGAAGCTGCTGGACGTCTCGGGCGGCGCTTCACTCGGAAGCGGCGGCTCCTCTTCGGGGCTCGCGGAACTGCGCTCGCCTTCGACTCGCTGCGGGGGCGGCTGCGGCTCGCTCGCAGCGCGGGTTTCGGGGCTCGGGTTTGCACCGCTTGCCTGCACCGCGCTCGGTAGCGCACTCACGCTGGGCGTCTCCGCGCGCTCCTCGCCCTCCACGCGAGCTCGACTCGCGCTGCGCGGCGCGGGCGCTGCGGGCGCCGCCGACTCGGCCGCGCTCGGTCGCCGCAGTCCGCCGCCGCCGCTCGGTGCACCGCCGGGCTCCGAGGTCCCGCCGCGCAGCCGCTTCTCGAGCGCGTCGATGCGCGTGAGCAGCGCATCCACTTCGTCGCC
>JANNKN010000497.1:0-3835 GCA_031396315.1 Deltaproteobacteria bacterium | reverse complement strand
GCAGGCTCGCGCAGACGAAGCACAGCTGTGAAGTGCACATCTACCCCGGCGCTGGCCACGCCTTCCTCAACGACACGCGCGCCGATGCCTATCGGCCTCTGGCGGCGGGCGCGGCCTGGGCGCGGCTCGTGCCGTTCCTGGCCCGCGAGCTGCGCTGATTCCGAGGGTCGGAGCGCGCGGCGTTCCGTGCGTCGGCTGTTAGGGCCGCGCCACCAACAGGGCCAGCGTTCTACCGCGTGCGGTGAAGCGGGTGGCGCGGACGTCGAGGCGAGCCGGCGCGCCGCTCGCATCGATCAGAGCGAGGCTCGCGTGGCGCGGTTCGCTGCCTTCGGCCATCGCGTCGAGCAGCTGGGACCACTCTGCACGATCAGTCGGCGCGGCGATCTCGTCGAGCGTGCGGGCGAGCAGATCGGGGCGCGCGAGGCCGAGCAGCGCGCAGGCGGCGGGGTTCGCATCGACGATTGCGCCCGAGTCGGCGTCGGCGGCGAGGAATACGTCGGCGATGCGATCGATCGCCGCCGAGACGGCGCGGCGAGCGCTCGGCGTGGGCGCGCCGCCTGCCTGCCGCGCGCTCGCGCTGGCACTCAGCGCCGCGATGAACTGCGCGCGCAATGCGCCGAGCGGTGCGAGCACCTTCTCGCCGTCGGGGCCCGCGAGCGAGCCTGCGGCCTGCACCCAGGCGTCGATCGCACGCGCCGCGCGCCGCACCGAGACGCGCAGCCCCTCGAGCGATGGCGCGGCCGCGCCACGCACAAGTGCGAACAACGTGAACGAACGAAAGCGGCGCAGCGCTTCCGCCTCCGGGCTCGCGGGATCGAGGACGACGCCCACGCGCGCCGCCTCGCGCTCGATCGCGCTGCGTTGCTCGGCCAGCCAGTGTGCGAGTGCGGGCTCCACCGCGGCGCAGTCTAGGTGGAAAACCGGGGCAGCTCCTCGGCCGAGACGGGCGGTGTGTGATGCGGGTCGCAAAGGCGTGCGCCGACGGGTGGGTTTCGTGTGAACCCACGGTTCCTGCCTCAATTGAGGCCATGCGTGGGCCGATGCGTCGTGCATGACCGATGCTCCCGAAGAGAAGCGCCGCCTGATCGTCTCGGTGGCTCGCCCAACCGCCTTCGTCCCGCTCTCGCGCGCGATCCTGGGCCGCATCGGCTACGCGATCGTGCCGCTCGAAGAGTGGCAGGCTTATCCGCCGCTCTCGAAGCGCGAGCCGCTGCTCGCGCTGGTCGATGACCGCATGTTCGCCGGCGTCCCGGCGGAGGAGCCGTTCGATCGAATCCCGATTCTGCTGCTGACGGGTCGCGACCCCGGTCACATCGAGGATCGCCGTGTAATCGGCGCGATCTCTCAGCCGGCCGGACTCCACGAGCTCTACCGCCTCCTCCAGCAGATCCTCGAGCCCGCACCGCGCGGCTCGCTGCGCGTTCCGACGAACCTGCCCGCGCGCCTGCGCGGCGCGGACCGCGAGTGGACCGGCTCGTTGCTCTCGCTGTCCGAGAACGGCTGCTTGCTGCGCACGCCCGAGCCGATGCCGCTCGGCAGCGCGCTCGAGCTCTCCTTCGAGCTGCCGCGCGTCGGCCGCATCGAGACCCGCGCCGAGGCATCGTATCAGCTGATCCCCGATTTCGGCCTGGTCTTCCAATCGACGCCCGCAGCCTCACGCCACGCGATCCGCAACTTCGTCGAGGAAAACCTCGCCGCCGCGTAGCCCCGCTCCCGACTGAGAGGCCCAGGCTTTTCGGTCTGCGGAGCGAAGTAAGCTACGCGGCATGAGCGACCCCGACCCGCGCGCGTTCGATCTCTACGACCCGACTCCCGAGCACGCGCTGCTGCGCGAGACGCTGCGCGAGTTCGTGCAGCGCGAGGTCGAGCCGCAGGCTGCCGCGCACGACCGCGCGGAGAAGTTCAACCACGCACTTTTCAAGCGCGCGGGTGAGCTCGGCTTGCTCGGCGTCACGCTTCCCGCCGAGTACGGCGGCGCAGGCCTCGACGCCGTGGCAGCCGTGCAGCTCTACGAGGAGCTGTGCACCAGCGATCCCGGCTTCGCGCTCGCGATCCTCGCGCATTCCGTGCTGTTCGCGCAGAACCTCGCCGTCAACGGCGACGACGCCCAGAAGCGCCGCATTCTGCCGAAGGCGGCGTCGGGCGAGTTCGTGTGCGGGCTGTGCATGACCGAGCCGGGCGTCGGCACGGACGTGATCGCGATGAAGACACGCGCGCGCCGCGACGGCGACGCGTACGTGGTCGACGGTACGAAAACCTTCATCACGAACGGCGGGGTCGACGACCACACGCTCGGCGACGCGTTCGTCGTCTACGCCGCGACGGGCGAGCGCTCGCTGACCGCGTTCTTGGTCGAGAAGGGCATGCCCGGCTTTCGCCTCGGGCAGAAGTGGAAAGACAAGCTCGGCTGCCGCGCGTCGTTCACGGCCGAGCTCGTCTTCGACGGCGTGCGCGTGCCGCTCGCGAATCGATTAGGAGAAGAGGGGCAGGGCACGCTGCAGATGATGCGCAACCTCGAGGTCGAACGGCTCACGCTCGCAGGCATGTCGCTCGGCATCGCGAAGCGCTCGCTGCGCGTGATGGTGGAGTGGGCAAACCAGCGCCAGACCTTCGGAGTGCCGATTCGCGAGCACGGTCAGATCCAGCGCTACATCGCTGAGAGCTTCGCCGAGTACGCCGCCGCGCGAGCGCTCACTTACGACGTCGCGCGCCGTTTCGATCTCACGGCGACCGGTCAGCGCGTCGCCGCCGACGCCGCGAAGCTGTTCGCTGCGCAAGCCGCGAAGCGCGCCGCCGACGCCGCGATCCAGGTGCTCGGCGGCTACGGCTACATGGGCGAGAACGTGGTCGAACGTCTGTGGCGCGACGCGAAGCTGATCGAGATCGGCGGCGGCACCCTCGAAGCGCACCACCGAAACATGACCAAAGACATCGCCCGCGATCCCAGCCGGTATCTGCGATGAGCGCGCGCAAGAAAGCCGGAGGCGGCGTTCCCGCGAGCGCGCGCAAGCGCAGCGACGCGGGCGAGACGCTGCGCACCGAAACCGCGAACGGCGTCCGCCACATCGTCCTCACGCGCGCCGCCGAATACAACACGATCACCCCGCGCCTACGCGACGAGCTCTCCGCCGCAATCGATGCCGCCGACGCCGCCCACGACGTCCGCGTCATCCTGCTACGCGCCGAAGGCCCGGCCTTCTGCGCCGGCTACGGCCTCGATTGGTCAACGAAAGCGCAAGCGCAAGAACTGACGCGCGAGCGGGCCACGAACTCAACGCCCAAACCCGCGACGAATCGGCAAGCGGCCTCGCTGCGGGCAAGCCTCCCCCCTTCACAGCAAACCTCGAAGCCCGGCCGCGCGCAGCGAGCCGAGGCCGCAACCACGCCCGCACCTTGGCTACCTGTTAGGGATCCCGAAGGCGAGCGGAGAACGACACGCCCCTGGGACAGCGTCGCCGATCTGAGGATGATGGGAGACTACGTCGCTGCGTACATGAAGCTCTGGTACGCGAAGAAGCCGACACTCGCGGCCGTGCAAGGCTGGTGCATCGGCGGCGGCACCGATCTCGTGCTCTGCGCCGACCTGATCGTCGCCGCGGACGACGCGCGCTTCGGCTATCCGCCGAGCCGCGTGTGGGGCACGCCGACGACCGCGATGTGGGTCTACCGCATGGGCCTCGAGCAGGCGAAGCGATACATGCTGACCGGCGACGAGATTTCGGCGAAGAAGGCCGCCGAGATCGGCATGATCCTCGAGACGGTCCCTGAGAAGCGGCTACTCGCACACACGACCGCGCTCGCCGAGCGCATGGCGATGGTGCCGACGAGCCAGCTC
>JANNKN010000490.1:0-5977 GCA_031396315.1 Deltaproteobacteria bacterium | reverse complement strand
GCCGCGCGCCCGGCGCAGCGACGTCGGCGGCGCGCAGCGCGTAGCCGTCCATGGCCGAGCAATCCGCTGGCGGCAGCGTCCGCCCCGAACGCACCTCTTTCGCGAGTACCCGCCCGAGCGCCGCCTCGAACGGCACGATCTCCGGCGCTAGCGGGCGTGCCGCTTCCAGCACGAGAGCGCGCGCCTCTGCGACCGTGATGCCTGTCCGCATCACGGCAACGTATCGCGACATCCGTCCGCTCGCGTCCGCACGGCGAGCCGGCTGGGTCTGCGCCCGTTCCTTTGAGGCCTCGGGAGTGCTTTGGAGCCTCGGGAGCGTCCGCACCTGCCCGCGCGGGGCGATCCTCCTATTGTCCTCCGCCATGCGCCGCGACCTCACCGACGTGCTCGAAGCGATCCTCGCGGGCGTCGTCGTCGTCGGGCCCGCGGGCCGGGTCGAGGAGCTGAACTCGGTCGCCTGCCGGCTGCTCGGGCGCTCCCGCGAGGCATCCCTCGGCTGCGCAATCGAAGAGCTCGTGCCGCCTGGCCACGAGGTCGCGCGCCTCGCGCGCAGCGTGCTCACGCGCGGCAGCGCGATCTCCGCTGCCGACTGCGAGCTCGAGCCGCAGCGCGGCGAGCGCGTGCCGGTCGATGTGTCCGCTTCGCCGCTGCAGGCGGAGAACGGGGAGACCCAGGGTGCCGTGGTCGTGATGCGCGACCGCAGCGCGCACCACCGACTCGAGCTGCTCGAGAGCGAGCGCGAACGCTTCGAGGCATTCGGACGCATCGCCGCCGGCTTGGCGCACGAGATCAAGAACCCGCTCGGGGGGATCCGCGGTGCCGGCGAGCTGCTCGCGTCGCGCGCGCACGACGGGAAGGCGAAGGAGACCGCAGACCTGATCGTTCGCGAGGCGACGCGCATCGCGGCGTTGGTCGACGACTTCATGGTGTTCGCGCGCCGCGACAAGCTTCGGCTCGCGCCCGGAAACATCCACCGCGTGCTCGACGGCGTGCTCGCGCTGCTCTCGCACGATCCCCTCGGTGAAGCCGTCGAGATCGTGCGCGCCTACGACCCGTCGATTCCCGAGTTCGCGGCCGATGCAGATCGCCTGATCCAGGTCTTCCTCAACTTGTTGCGGAACGCGCTCCAAGCGATGGAGGGAGCCGGCGGCAAGCTGACCGTGACGACGCGCATGACGCTCGAACATCGCATCGCCCTCGACGACAGAAAGCCGCTGCCGACGCTCGCGGTGTCGATCCGCGACACGGGCCGCGGCATGACGCCGGATGAGCTGCGCCAAGCGCCGACGCCGTTCTTTTCGGCGCGCCAAGGCGGCACCGGCCTCGGGCTCGCGGTCGCTGATTACTGGATCGCGCAACACCGCGGCACGCTGCACCTCGAATCCGAACCCGGCGCAGGCACCACCGTGCGCGTCACCCTGCCGCTGAGGAAGCCCACGTGAGCGCACGCGTACTGATTGCGGACGACGAGCCCTCGATCCGCTTCGTGCTGCGTGAGACGCTCGAGTCCGCGGGGCATTCGGTGGTCGACGTCACGAATGGCGACGACGCGCTGCGGGCGCTCACCGAGGCCACGTTCGATCTCGCGTTCTTCGACATCCGCATGCCCGGCGCGAGCGGGCTCGACCTGCTCGAGCGCGCACGCACCGTCGGCAGCGACGTCGCGATCGTGATCATCACGGCGCAGAATACCTTCGAGAATGTGGTCGACGCGATGAAGCGCGGCGCGTTCGACTACTTGGTGAAGCCGTTCGGCACCCAGGAAGTGCTCGCGCTCGTCGAGAAGGCGATGCGCTCACGCGCGCTCGAGAGCGAAGTCCGCGCGCTGCGGCGCGCGCTCGGCAAGGGCGCGCCGCCGAGCGAGCGGCTGGTCGGGAAGAGCAACGTGCTGCTCGACGTGTTCAAGACGATTGGCCGCGTCGCGCGCAGCGACGTGCCCGTCCTTGTCACGGGCGAGAGCGGCACCGGCAAGGAGCTGATCGCGCGCGCGATCCACGCCGCGAGCCCGCGCGCCGCGGCGCCGTTCGTCGCGGTGAACGCGGCCGCGATTCCGCGCGACCTGCTCGAGAGCGAGCTGTTCGGCCACGAGCGCGGCGCCTTCACCGGCGCGATCGAGGCGCGCGCCGGACGCTTCCGAGAGGCGAGCGGCGGCACGCTCTTTCTCGACGAGATCGGCGACATGCCGGTCGACTTGCAGGCAAAGCTGTTGCGGGTGTTGCAGAGCGGCGAGGTCACGTCGGTGGGCGGGCGCCGCGCCGAGCCCGTGAACGTGCGCATCGTCGCCGCGACGCACCGCGACCTCGATGCCGCGGTCGCGAACGGCTCGTTCCGCGAGGATCTACTCTACCGCCTGCGCGTGGTACCGATCGCGGTGCCGCCGCTGCGCGAACGGCGCGAAGACATCCCGCCCCTCGTCGACCACTTCCTCGCGCGTTACGACGCGGAGCTCACGGGCGGCATGCACGTGATCTCGCCCGACGCGGTGGAGCGGCTCGTAAAGTACGCCTGGCCGGGCAACGTGCGCGAACTCGAGAACGCCATCAAGCGCGCGCTCGTGCTGGCGGCCGCCGAGGTGATCGGGCTCGAAGATTTCGCGTTCCTCGACGGTGGCCCGGGCGAGCGCGTCGCGATGTCGCTCGAAGGCATCGTGCGCGCCGAGACCGAGGCGGCCCTCGACAGCGGTGCACCGGGCGACGTACACGGCGCGCTGCTCGCGCGCGTCGAGAAGCCGCTGATCGAGACCGCGCTTGCGCGCACGGGCGGCAACCAGCTGCGCGCCGCCGAGCTGCTCGGCATCAACCGCAACACGCTGCGCAAGCGCATCGTGGACCTCGGCATCGATGTGCCGGAGAAGCTGTGAGCGGCCGCCCGCGCCGCACGCCCGCAAGCGGAGCGCGCAGCGAGGTGAAGCCGAGCGGAGTCGACGAGCGTGCCTTCTCAGGCCTGCACGTACTCGCGGACGACGACTCGCGCTGGAAGCACGATCCGATCGCGCAGGCGCGCGCGGCATGCGCCGGCGGCGCTCGCGTCGTTCAGCTGCGCGCGAAGCGATCGATTGACGCGCAGGCGCTCGCGTGGGGCCGCGCGATCCGCGCGCTCACGCGAGAGGCGCGCGTCACGTTCGTGGTGAATGACCGCGTCGACCTGGCGCTCGCGTGCGACGCCGACGCCGTGCATCTCGGCCAGGACGATCTCTCGCCTGCGGACGCGCGCCGCATCGCGCCGCACCTCGCGATCGGGCGCTCCACTCACGATCTGGATCAGCTCGCGCGCGCGCTGGACGAGCCAATCGATTATGTCGCGTACGGCCCCCTCTTCGGCACCGCGAGCAAAGACACGGGCTACGGCGCGCGCGGCCTCGCTGCGCTACGTGAGGTCGCGCGTCGCTGTGTGCCGCTGCCACTCGTCGCGATCGGCGGCATCGATGCGGGTAACTGCGCGCAAGCGCTCGCCGCGGGCGCCCACGGCGTCGGGGTGATCTCCGCAATCGCGAACGCGGCGGATCCCGTCGCCGCGGTGCGCGAGCTCGTCCTCGCGCTCGGTCACGCGCAATGACCGAGCTCCCTTCGCGCGCCGCTGCAGCGCTCGGCATCGGGGTCTTCATCGCCATCGCGTGGGCGTTCTCCGAGCACCGCCGCCGCTTCCCCGTGCGCGTCGTCGCCTGGGGGCTCGGCATGCAGCTCGCGCTCGCGCTGCTCTTGTTACGGAGCCCGGCCGGCCGCGCCTTCTTCATCGGCGTGAACGACGCCGTCAACGCCTTCATCCGTTACACCGACGCCGGCACGGATTTCGTGTTCGGATCGTTGCGCACGACCGGCTTCTCGTTCGCGCTCGAAGTGCTGCCCGTAATCGTCGTGATGGGGAGCCTGTTCTCGGTGCTCTACCACTGGGGCGTCGTGCAATTCGTAGTGCGCGGGCTCGCGCGCGGCCTGTCGCGGGCGATGGGAATCTCGGCGGCGGAGAGCCTCTCGACCGTTGCCGACGTGTTCGTCGGCATGACCGAGGCGCCGCTGTTGATTCGGCCGTACCTGGCGCGCATGACGCGCAGCGAGCTCTTCACCGTAATGACCGCGGGCATGGCAACGATCGCCGGCTCCGTGCTCGTCGCCTACGCCAAAATGCTCGGCGGCGGCGACTACGCCGGTCACCTCGTCACCGCGAGCTTCATGGCAGCGCCGGCAGCCGTGTTGCTCGCAAAAGTGATGGTGCCCGAGACGGGGGTGCCAGAGACGAGCGAGGCCGCAGCCGCCAGCGTGGCCGTCGAGTCCGTCAACACGATCGACGCCGCCGCCGCGGGCGCGAGCGCAGCCCTTCGCCTCGCCGCGAACGTGGGCGCGCTGCTGATCGCGTTCATCGCGCTGCTCGCGATGGCGAACGCGGGGCTCGAGCACGTCGGCGGCTGGCTCGGCATCGAGCACCTCACGCTGCAACGCGTGTTTGGCTGGGTGTTCGCACCCTTCGCGCTGCTGCTCGGCATCGCGCCGAGCGAAGCCCAGACCGTCGGCGCACTGCTGGGCGTGAAGACCGTGTTCAACGAGTTCCTCGCCTACCGCGATCTCGGCGCGCTGATTGCGCAGCATCAGATCTCCGCGCGCGCCGCCATGATCAGCAGCTACGCGCTGTGCGGCTTCGCGAACTTCGGTTCGCTGGCGATTCTGTTGGGCGGCGTCGGCGCAATGGTGCCGGAGCGCAGACCCGAGATCGCGCAGCTCGGGCTGAAGGCGATTCTCGCGGGCACGCTCGCGACGATGATGACGGCGAGCGTGGTGGCGGTGTTGGTGTGAGCGACCCGGTCGCGCTCGGCTAGCTGCGAAGGCGTGCGAGACCGACGCCAACAGCTTGCGCGACCGATAGAACGAGCAACCCCAATGCCCAGGAGATCGCTGGCTGTCCGAGCAGCAGCACGTTGAGCGGGAGCGTCGACGCCCAGACCAGCAGACAAACGGCCTGGGCATGTAGCCAAGGTCGATCCGCTTGCCTTCGCGCGAGCACGTAGAACACGACGGTCGCGGACAGCGGCACGGCGATCTGGGGCCCAAGTGTGACCCAGCTGGGCACCGGTCTAGCTTGAGAAGCCAGAAAGCCAGAGACGAAGCCAAACGGAAGCGAAGCCCCCGCTGTTGCGGCAAACAACGCGAGTGCGAAGCCGAACACCCGCTTCCAGTTCATGTCCGCCAGCTACGCCGACCGAGCTTGCAGCGAAGGACGAGCCACCGCGCCTACTTCCCCTCGAACTTCGGCGGCCTCTTCTCCAGGAAGCTCGCCACGCCTTCCGTGAAGTCCTTGCTGCGGAACAGCGGCAGCAGCTGCAAGTAGACGTGGTGCACGTTCGCCTCGAACGTCTCCGTCAGCGCCATGCGCATCATGCGCTTCGTGCCCTGTACGGCGAGCGGGGCGTTGGCCGCGATCTCGTGGGCGAGGGCGAGAGCTTCCTTCATCAACAACTCGCCGGGGACGACCTTCGAGACGAGGCCGAGCTCGAGGCACTCGTCGGCGCTCAGGGTCCTGCCGGTAAAGAAGATCTCGCTGGCCTTCGCCCAGCCGACGAGGCGCGGCATCAGCCAGGTCCCGCCGCTCTCGGGGATGACGCCGCGCTTGGTGAACGCTGCCGAGAGCTTTGCGCTGTCCGAGGCGAGGCGGATGTCGCAGCCGATCGCGAGATCCATGCCGTAGCCGGCGGCGCCGCCGTTGATCGCGGCGATCGTCGGCTTGTCCATCTGGTGCAGCACGACCGGAGGTGCCTCGCGCAGGTCGAAGCCGCCGCCGAGGTTGCCACCGCTCGCCTGCTCCTTGAGATCGAGGCCCGCACAGAACGCGCGCCCCGCGCCAGTGATGACGACCACGCGCACTTCGGGATCGCGGTTGGCCTCCAGCAGCTGCGCGGAGAACGCGGCGAGCATCGGGCCGCTGATCGCGTTCAGCCGATCCGGGCGATTCAGGGTGAGGATCGTGACGCCGCCTTGCTTCTCGACGAGCA
>JANNKN010000474.1:0-8732 GCA_031396315.1 Deltaproteobacteria bacterium | reverse complement strand
TAGGACTCGACCGCGAACAGCTCGGGCACGTGCACGCTGCCGAGCTCGCTCACGCGACCGAGATCGTTGCGCGCGAGGTCGACGATCATCAGGTTCTCCGCGCGATCTTTCTCAGACGCACGCAGCGCCGCCGCCGCGGCGCGATCCGCAGCCGGGTCCGCACAGCGCCGCCGTGTGCCCTTGATCGGGCGCGTCTCGAGCCAGCCGCTTTCGTCGCAGCGCAGGAAGCGCTCCGGCGAGCTGCACGCGACCGCGCCCTCCGGCAGTGCAAGGTAAGCGGCGAACGGTGCGGGGTTCACGGCGCGCAAGGCGCGGTAGTACGCGAACGCGTCGCCCGAGAAATCGGCGTCGATTCGGTGAGTGAGACAAGCTTGGTAGAGATCGCCCTCGGCGATGCGCTCGCGGATCTGCTCGACGGCCTTCGCATGGTCTTGCGAATCGAAGCCGCTGTGTGCGGCGAGCCGCCGCAAGCCGTCCTCGTTCGTGGGCGGCAAGGCGGGAGCCGGCCACGTGCCGCGCGGCGGCGCATCCGCGAGCTCGCGGGCCGCACGACGCGCGGCCGCGGCGGCGGCGCTGGCGTTCTCGCCGGCGCACAGCGCGACGGCGTAGCTGCGGGCGCTGAGGTGATCGAACGCGAACAATCGATCCACGCCGAGCGCTACCGCGTCCGAAAACGGCAGCGGCGATTCGTCGCGCGCGGGGGGCACACGGTCCAAGCCGGCGCCGCTCTCGTAGCCGAGCGCGGCCACGAGCCCCCCGACGAACGGCAACGCTGCAGGCTCGGCGTCCGCACACGCGACGTGGGCGCCGCGCTCCGGTAGTAGCTCGCGCCACGCCGTGAGCACGTCACCGGCTCCGGGCTCGGACGCGAGCGGCCACGGCGCACGCGTGATCTCCCGCTCGCAGCAGTCGCCCCGTACGCGCAGCACGCACCAGGGCTCCGCGCCCGCGAACGAGAAGCGCCCGAGCGGCGGCTGCGGAAGCGCGCTGTCGAGCCACCAGAAGCCGGGGCGCGCGGCGAGGCCCGCGACCAGCGCGAGCCAATCCGTGCCCTGCGGCAATCGGTGCGCGTTGAATGCAAATGCGAGGGACATGCGGGCGCGCAGGCTAGCGGCGACGCGGGCGCAGGATTCGCCCGCCCGCACCCTCGCCTACGTTCCGCCGCCATGCGCCACGTCTGCATCTTCCACGCGGGCTGTCCCGACGGCTTCGGAGCGGCTTGGTCCGCCTGGCTGCGCTGGGGCGATCGCGGCGGCTACATCTCGCGCGGGCACGACGACCCGCTGCGCACGAACGAGTTGGCCGGCGCCTATGTGCTCTTCGCCGACATCGCGCCGCCGCCGCGCTCGTATCGCCCGCTCGCGGCGCAGGCCGCGCATCTCGTCGTGCTCGATCACCACATCTCTGCACAGCGCGCGTTCGAGGCGGATCCGTTCCTCGCGCGTGAGCTCAGCGAAGCCGGTCACGAGGTGCGCTTCGATCTCACGCGTTCCGGCAGTGCGCTCGCGTGGAACGCGCTGCATCCCGACGAGCCGCTGCCGGATCTGCTCGCCTACGTCGAGGATCAGGATCTCTGGAACTGGAAGCTGCCGCGCAGCCGCGAGATCAACGCAGCGATCGCGTCGTACCCGCGCGATTTCGCCAATTGGAGCGCGCTCGCGTCGATCTCCGTCGATGCGCTCGCGGAGCAGGGCGCGCCGATCCTGCGCTCGCATCGCATCGAAGTGGAGCACGCACTCGCGAAGGCGCAGCCGCTCGCGATCGGCACGCTGCGGGTCGAGGGAGTGAACGCGCGCATCCAGCGTGCCGAGATCGGGCACGAGTTGGCGACGCGGGCGCGCTACGGCGCAGCCTGTGGCGCGGTCTACCGCGTCGAAGGACGGCGCGTGGACGTCTCGATCTACTCGATCGGCGAGCTCGATGTCGCGGCCATCTCGAGCACGTTTGGAGGCGGAGGACACAGGAATGCCGCGGGCTTCTCGGTCGATCTCGCGGACTGGCTCGCGCGCTTCGTCTGTTAGGGCGCCCCTGCGCTGCGGCGCGGCTAGTCCGCGTGCCCACCCCGAGCAGCGCAGTCCTCGCGCTTCATGAACTGCGTCGACCCTGCGAGCTTGCACGCGACGATGCCCTCGCTCACCTGCCCCGGCGAGAAGGATTTGGTCGTGCCGTCTTCCTCCTCCTCTCGGAAGTAGGCGTCGATCGCGTCTTTCTTGCCGGCGACGGGCGCAGCGGTCTCCTCGGACTCTTTCTTTTGCTTCGCTTCCGGACTGTGCTCGTCCATCATCTTCTGGCCCTTGTCGATCTCGTCGATTACGAAGCAGCCGGATAGCGGCAGGCCGAGGAGTACGGCGCAGGCGAGTGCGAGGAGTCTTCGCGACATGCCTTTCGCGTCGGATGAACGAGGCGAGCGCTGAAGCGCTCGGGCACTGGGCCCCCAACCCGCGGCGCCCACGGCGGGATGCCGACGGCGCCAGCCGGGGCGCGCTCATCCTCGGTGGCGCCTGGAGCCTGCGTCCTCGCGCAGCTAACTTGCCTCGCGTGCGCTCCGCTCGCCTCGCGCTGCCCGCCCTGCTCGCCGCCGCACTCGTCGCGTGCGGTGGAGCCGACTCTCCCGAAGAGATCGCGCTCGAGTTCTGGACCGCCGCCGCGGCTCACGACTACCGCGCCGCCGAGCCGTACTCGAACGCGGGGGACACGGCCGATGTCGAGGCGTTTCTCGGCAGCTTCTCGCCGAAGCGCTCGCCCGCGATCGGCGAGGCGATGCTGAGCGAGGATCGCGCGTTGGTGGAGACCGTCTTCCTGGTCGGCGATTCGCGCGAACCGCTCTCGTTCAGCACGCACCTGCTGCGCGCAGGCGATGCCTGGCGCGTGGATCTCGCGGCGACCAGTGAGGAGATGTTGCGGGCGCGCGTCGCGCTGCCGGCCGAGCGCGCGAAGGAGTCGCTCGAGACGCTCGAGAACGGCGCGGACCCCGCCTCCGCGAAGGCGGCGGCGGGACAGCTGCGTCGCGCCGCCGACGAGATCGAGGAAGCGGTCGCCGAGGAGCCCGCGAGCGCGCCCTGAGTCATCAGCTCGGCGCGCGCGCCGAGACTGCGCAGGCGTGAATCGCGCCGCCGACCCAGTCCCCGAGCGCCTCGTACACCAAGCGCTGCGCTGCGATACGCGACAACCCCGAGAACTGCGCCGACACGATGTTCACGCGGAAGTGCGAGCCGGGCGCGCCGTGGCCTACGTGCAAATGGCTCTCGTCGAGCACCTCGAGCGCGACGGGCGCGAGCCGCTCGCGCAAGCGCGCCTCGACGCGCTCCTTCGTAATGCCTGCGCTCACGGCTGACTCCGCGGCGCGATGCGCACGCGTACGCCGTGGGCCGGCTTCAGCGTGAGCTGTGGGCGCGCGACGACCGGATGCGCGGCGTCGACTTCGAACCGGAAGTGCTGAAGCAGCCGCGCGAGGACGGTGCGCACCTCGAGCAACGCGAACTCCTCACCGACGCAGCGCCGTCCGCCGAGCCCGAACGGTAGATACGCGAAGGGATATCTCGGTTCGCCGCTAGCCTCGAGCCAACGCTCCGGATCGAAGCGCTCGGGGTCGCGCCAGAACTCGCGATGTCGGTGCAAGTGGTAGACCGCGATCATCACGGTCGCGCCCTTCGGAATCAGCACGCCGTCGACCTCGTCGCGCGCGAGCGCCTGTCGCGGAATCGCCCAGCCCGGCGGATGAACGCGCAGCACCTCGCGGATCGTGCGGCCGAGCAGCTCGAGCCGCGCGAGCGAGGCGAGCGTCGGCTTCTCGCGCCCGAGCTGCGCATCGACCTCGGCCTCGAGTCGCGCACGCAGCTCGGCGTCGCGGCCGATCTCGTAGAGCGCCCAGCTGAGCGTGACCGCGGTCGTCTCGTGGCCCGCATTCACGAACGTCATCAGCTCATCGCTGAGCTCGGCGTCGCTGAGCGCTGCGCCGGTCTCCTCATCGCGCGCGCGCAGCAGGAGCCCCAACAAGTCGTCCGGTAGCGAAGCGAGCGCCCGATGCTGGGCGATCATCTCGCGCACGAAGCCCCGCACCCAAACCAGCGCCTGCTTCATGCGCAGGTTGCGCGCGGTCGGGATCCAGCGCGGCACCGGGAAGATGTGCTCGAACAGATACTGCGCGTAGCTCGCGGCGAAGGTCGCATGGCCGTGGAACGTGTCGGCATCGGCGCGCGCATCGGTGCCGAACATCGCGCGGCAGACCATGTCGAGCGCGGCCTTCGAGAAATCTGGGCTCGCGTCGAAGGCGATTCCGTTGCCGTGCTGGCGCGTCCAGCGCAGCACGAGCTCGTCGGCTCCACCGACGAGGTGCGGCACGAGCGCCTCGATCTTCGCGCGCTGGAACGCGGGCACGATCATTTTGCGCTGTCGTCGCCAGTCGTCGCCGTCGACGAAGAAAACGCCGTCACCTGCGATGCGCCGGAGCTTCGCGATCTGCGGCCCCTTGCCGTAATTGCGCGCGTTGCGGATCAGCACGTGGCGGGCGTATTCGGGCCGCGCGAGCACGATCAGCTCGACCGGGCCGCCCTTGATGCCCACGGCGTCGCCGTGTTCGCGGAGCGCGCGGCCGATCGCCTCGAGCGGGTCTTCGCGCATCGTGCGCATGAAGGGGAACGGCGTGCGGTGGCGAACGCCGGGCGGGAAGACGGCCTCGCGGCCGGGTGCGATCGGAGCGGCAGTCAAGGGAACCTCATGGGCGCGAGGGCGCAACGTAATCCAGACGGAATGGGAGAGTGACACCCGCCCGCCGACCTGCCCGGCGCTTCGAATGCGCGGCGGCGAACCGCCGTCCGAATGCGCAAGGAGGGCTACTCGATGTTCCGAATCCGCATGACCCGACTTCGCGCCTCGGCCGCCGCGGCGCTGCTCGCACTCTCGCTCGCGGCACCCGCGCTGGCGGACCGCAATGACAGGGGTCGCGACGATCACGGGGGCCGGCGTGGCTACCCGGTGCATCGCCACGACCGTTCCTGCGACCGCGACGACGACCGAGGCCACCGCCGCAGCTATTGGGATCACCGCGACGGCCGCGGCGACAATCAGCGCAGCCGCAGTCATTACTGGCGGAGCTCCCGCCATCGCGGCGAGCACGGGGGTCGTTCCTGCGACCACCGCTGGGCCGGCGAAGGTCGTTCGCATCGCCACTAGGGTCACCGGCCCGGGGCGGGCTGCTCCGCGACTGATCGGTGCACGCGATAGCGTGCGCGAGTGCACCGCCAGCAGCTCGCTTCGTTTCTCGCGCTCGCGCTCGCGGCGTGCGGCGGCGATGCCGCACACCGCAGCGCGGGCCCTGAGAAGCTCGCGGTGGCGCGCGCCAAGGCGGCGCCCGCGGCCCGGGAGTGGCGGAGTTACCTGAACGACGGTCAGCACTCGCCGCTCGCGCGCGTCGATCTCGGCAACGTGCGCCAGCTGCGCGTCGCTTGGGAGTATGCCGCCGGCGGCATCGCGCCTGGCGCGCCGACGCAGATCCAGTGCAACCCGCTCGTCGTGGACGGCGTGCTTTACGCCACCTCGCCCACGCTGCGCGCATTCGCGCTGGATGCCGCGACCGGCGAAGAGCTCTGGAGCTTCGCGCCCGCGCCGAGCGAGCGCGCTGGCCTCTCCCCGAGCCGCGGCCTCACTTACTACCGCGACGGCGACGACGAGCGCGTCTTCCTCGGCGCGGGTGTCTTGTTATGGGCGCTCGACGCGCGCAGCGGCGAGCCCATCGCGAGCTTCGGCGACGGCGGGCGCATCGACCTGCGCGAAGGCCTCGGCCGTGACGCGGATGCGCAGTGGGTCGCCGCGACGACTCCGCCCGCGCTCTATCGCGATCTGTTGATCCTCGGCGGCCGCGTCTCCGAGGCGGGCGACGCGTCACCGGGGCACGTGCGGGCGTTCGATGCGAAGACCGGCGCACTGCGCTGGACGTTCCACACGATTCCGCAACCGGGTGAGCCGGGACACGAGACCTGGCCGGCCGATGCTTGGCGGCACGCAGGCGGGGCCAACGCGTGGGCGGGAATCCGGGTCGATGCCGTGCGCGGCCTCGCGTTCGTGCCGACCGGCTCCGCCACGTACGACTTCTACGGCGGCGATCGCAAGGGCGACGATCTCTACGCGAACTCGCTGATCGCGCTCGACGCCGCGACCGGCGAGCGACGCTGGCACTACCAGGTGGTGCGCCACGACGTGTGGGATCGCGACTTGCCGGCGCCGCCCAACCTGGTCGCGCTCGAGCGCGACGGCAAGCGCGTCGACGCGGTCGCGCAAGGAACGAAGAGCGGCCACGTGTTCGTGTTCGAGCGCGAGACGGGCGCACCGCTGTTCCCGATTCGCGAAGTCGCGGCCGAGGCGAGTGCGCTCGAGGGCGAACTGCTCGCGCCTACACAGCCGCTTCCGGAAGCGCCGCCACCGTTCACGCGCCAAGGCGTGCGCGAGGAAGATCTCACGCAGCGCACGCCCGCGGCCCACGCGTTCGCGCTCGCGAAGCTGCGCGCGCTCTCGAGCGGCGAGCCGTTCGCGGCGCCGAGCGAGGCCGGCATCGCGCTGATGCCCGGCTTCGACGGGGGCGCCGAATGGGGCGGGCTCGCCTTCGACCCTGACAACTCCATGCTCTACGTGAACGCGCAGGAAGTTCCCTACGTGATCCGCATGGCGCGCGCGCCGCGCGTGACTGGGCTCGGCAGCGGCGGCCGCGCCGCCTACCTCGCGCTGTGCGCGAGCTGCCACGGGCTCGAGCGCGAAGGTGGCGCGGGCGTTCCGTCGCTGATCGGTGTCGGCGAGCGGCTCGGTCCCCTCGAGGCGCGCCGCATCGTGCGCGAGGGGCGCGGCTTCATGCCCGCGCTCCCGGTTCTCGGCGAGACCGAAATGGCGGCACTGCTCTGGTACCTCTACGAGCCGTTCGGACCGAGCGAGATCGAGCCGGCGCCCGCGAGCGAAGTGCCGACCGGCGCGCTCTTTCCGCGCTTCATGATGGCCGGTTATCAGAAATTTCTGGACGACGAGGGCTTCCCCGCGGTGAAGCCGCCGTGGGGAACACTGACCGCGATCGATCTCGCGCGCGGCGAGATTGCGTGGCAAGTGCCGCTCGGTGCGTATCCGGAGCTGGCGGCGCGCGGCCTCACGCACACCGGCGCAGAGAGCTACGGCGGGCCGGTCGTCACTGCCGGTGGGCTCGTCTTCATCGCGGGCACACCGGACGCGAAGCTGCGTGCGTTCGACAAGACGACGGGCGAGCTGTTGTTCGAGGCGCCGCTCCCGGCAGCGGGCTTCGCGACGCCCGCGGTCTACGAGGCCGACGGCCGACAGTTCGTGGTGGTGGCGGCTGGCGGCGGGAAGCTCGGGCGCGCGAGCGGCGACCGTTACGTCGCGTTCGCGCTGCCCGGCGATTAGGGCGCTCGGGAGCAGCGCGCCGTGCACGCTGCTAACCATCGCGCGCCATGAGCGACCGCCCGCTGCGCCTCTCGATCGTGATTCCCGCGCTCAACGAGGAGCGCACGTTGCCCGCCGTGGTCGCGGCCGTGTTCGAAGCGCTCGGCGAGCGCGAGCTCGAGATCGTGATCGTCGACGACGGCTCGAGCGACGCGACGCCGCGCGTGATCGAGCAACTCGCCAGCGCGGATGCGCGCGTTCGCCACGCGCGCCACGAGCGCCCGCGCGGGAAGGGCAGCGCGGTGCGGACTGGCTTCGCGCTCGCGAGCGGCGACGTATTCGTGATCCAGGACGCCGACCTCGAGTACTCGCCGAGCGACATCCCGGCCTTGTTACGGCCGATCGAAGACGGCCGCGCCGACGCCGTCTACGGCTCGCGCTTCCTCGGCGCCGAGCACTCGGTCAACTATTTCTGGACGACGCTCGCCAACCGGCTCATCACGCTCGCTGCGAACGTCGCGTACAACACGAACTTCACGGATCTCTACACCGGCTACAAGGCGATCCGCGCCGACCGTGTGCGCCCGCTGCACCTCAGCTCTGCGACGTTCACGATCGAGGCCGAGCTCACCGCGAAGCTCTGGCGTAGCGGAGCCAGCTTCTACGAGGTGCCGATCCGCTACCGCGCGCGCAGCTACCGCGAGGGCAAGAAGATCCGCGCGAGCGATGCACTGCGCGCGCTCGCTGCGATCGCCCTGCACCGCTTCACGCGGCTGATGAAGGGCGCGTGAAGCGCGCGCGATCCGCGGCTTCTCGCTTCTGGGGCGCGTCCGCGCTCGCCGCCGCACTCCTGCTCTTCTTCGCCGCGCTCGCGCATCACCAGCTCGGCACACGCAGGCTCCTCGACGGCGACAGCTACTTCCACGCGCGCGCGGCGCAGCAACTCGCCGAGCACGGCGTGCGGCGCGAGTTCCCGCAGACGGCCTTCAGCACCTGGCGCGACCACTACAGCGACAAGGACTTCCTGTTTCACGCGTTCTCGATTCCATTCGTCGGCGCGAATGCCTCGATCGCGGGCGCAAAGCGCGCCGTGATCGCCGCCGACGCGCTCGTGCTTCTCGCGCTCGGCTTCGCGCTCTTGCGGCTGCGGGTTCGCTTCGCGTGGCTCGCGGTCGCGCTGCTCGCGGCGAGCAGCCCGTGGATCTGGTTGCACCTGCTGAAGCTGCGCCCCCACTTGTTGGGACTCGCGCTCCTGCTCGTCGAGCTCGTGCTGTTGCTCGAGACGCGCTGGAAAACGCTCGCGCTCGTCGCCGCGGCCCACGTGCTCGCGCACACGTCATTTCTCACGCTGCTCG
>JANNKN010000436.1:0-1947 GCA_031396315.1 Deltaproteobacteria bacterium | reverse complement strand
GTGTCGTCGACGAGCACGGCGGCGCCGAAGCGGATGCGCGTGCGCAGCTTGCCCGCGATGCCTTGCTTCGCGCGCGCGGAGCAGAGCGCGTACACGACGCGGTGGCCGAACTCTTGGCCTGCGGCGAGCGGTGTCGGACGCAGCGAGCTCTCTTCCAGCACGAGCAGCGGCTTCTTCTGCTGCGCGCAGGCGTACTCGCGCGCGACTTCCAGCTCGGTGCTGATCAGCTTCGGCCCTGGCAGCTGCGAGCTCTTCGCGGGCGAGTAGGCGGCCGGTGCCGTCGGCGGCGCAACGCAGGCGAGCGCGGTCGCGAGGCCTGCCAGCGCGAGCGCGCGTCTCAACGTCGAATGACCCACCCCGAATCCTCCTTCGGCTGCGACGCGCGCTGCGTGTCTTGCGGCGCCGGCTTCTTCTTCGGCCGGGCGCGCGGCGGTGCGGAGGCGGGCTTCGCGTCGGTCGCCAGCTCGGCAATCGGCGTGGGCTCGGGTGCTTTGGCGACGGGCTGCACCACGATCGCTGGCGCTTCGCGCTTCGGCGGAGGGGTCGGGCTCACCGCAACGTCGCCAGTCGAGCGCAATCGCACGGCGCCGAAGGCCAGCGCCAAGAGCGTCGCCACGGCCACGGCCCACAACCATCGGGCAGGGCGCTTCACTTGCGTCGACCCCGCCACACTCGTGGTGAGCGACCGCGCCTGCGCGGCAAACGGAGCGTCTTCGAGCATTCGCGTCGGGCGCGCAGCCTCGAGCACGGAGGTGTCCTGCGACGCGTCGATTACGCGCGTCATGGGCGCGGCGGCGCGCGAGGCGTCGTTCACTTCCGCGAACGCGGCGTCGATGTCCTCGTCGAGTGCATCGACCGCCTTCGTCCAACCTTCGAGTGACTCGGTCTTGCGCGCGGAATTCTGCAGCTCGCGCGCGCGTTCGTCCGCGTCGCGCGGCAGCGGCGTGGCTTCGCCCAGCGGGGGCGCGAGCGGAGCGGTCGATAAGGTCGGCGCTTCGCTTGCAGACGCGGTTGGCGGAACGTCGCGCCAGATCGGCGCGATCGTGCGACCGCGCCGGGATGCGCCCGCATCGAGCAACACGTCCTGCAGCTCGCGCGTCGACGCGAAGCGCTCCGCGGGGCGCTTCGCGAGCGCGCGCAGCAACGCCGCCGCGACGCGCGCGTCGAGCTCCGGCCGCAGCGTGCGCGGATCGGGCGGCGCGTCCTCGATCTGCGCGCGCATCAGCTCGAACGACGCGCTGGCGCGGAACGGCGGGTGGCCCGTGAGCATCTCGCACAGCACGATGCCGAGCGAATAGACATCGCTGCGGATCGTCGCGTCCTCGCCGCGCACTTGCTCGGGCGACATGTACTCGGGTGTGCCGACGAGCTTGCCGTGATGCGTCGTGCGCACGGCGCCTGCCATGCGCGCGATGCCGAAGTCCATCACTTTGACACGCCCGCGCGCGTCGACCATTAGGTTCGCGGGCTTGAGATCGCGGTGAACGATGCCGGCTTCGTGCGCGTGGCCGACGCCGTCGAGCACCTGATGGAAGAGTGCGAACGCGCTGTCGAGCGGGAGCGGGCCGGAGGTCGCGAGCAGCGCAGCGAGCGTGTTGCCCTCCACGTACTCGAGCACGAGGAATACGCCGTCGTCGTCCTCGATCAAGCTGTAGAGCGAAGCGATGTTCGCGTGGGAGAGCTTCGCGAGCGTGCGCGCCTCGACGCGAAAGCGCTGCGACATGTCGTTGTCGGCGGCGAGCTCGGGGCGCAGCGCCTTCAGGGCGACGATGCGGCCGAGGCTCAGATCCTCGGCCTTCCAGATCATGCCGGCGCCGCCGCTCCCGAGGCACTCGAGAATCCGGAAGTTGCCCAGCGTTTCGCCGACTCGTGTAGCGCCCATGGCTCCTCGGGCCGGCGCGCGCTCGGCGCGCTGACCCAGCGCGAGTCATCGGAGCGCAGCGCGGG